>NZ_CP139300.1:1500000-1704447 GCF_034093315.1 Prochlorococcus sp. MIT 1314
GCAAATGCTTAAAAGTGATGTTTATTAAATTTGTGTATTTATTTAAAATTTATGCTGATTAATCTTTCAACTTTAATTTTTACATTATTATCTCCATTGCTTATTTTTGCAGTAATAGTATCTGTTTACTTATTTCATTAGTAAGTATTTATAAAATAAACTGAATTAATTTAAGGGTGTATTATGCCTACTTTTTCTAATGCAAATGATAAAATTGCAATTAACGCCATTAGAGTTAAGATCTTGTTCTTTTTGATGAAATCCATAATGACTATTAATAATCTATTTATTAAATTCTTATATAGAATAATAAATAATTAAAATCATTATATCAATTACGATGGAGCCAATATATGTAGGAGATTTAATTCCCTCAATAGCTTCTTTTAAAAAGATTATTCTAAAATATCATAAAGGTATAAAAGAAGGGGAATTTTATGAAGAACCTATTGGCCAAGATTTTAATTACCCTGATTGGTAAATATGCTTACTACAAAAATAACTTTTGCCTTGGCAGATTGGATTAGAGAGTGGCGTAAGTGCCGGGATAAGAATCCTTCTATTGATGAATGTCTAAAATTTGTTGAGTGGAAATTGGAAGATTATAAACTTTCTGATAGTGATAAAAGAATAATTGAATCTATTTTGCTCTATGAATCTGAATAACTAACGATTATAGACTTTAATTTTTATATTTATCTATAAAAAACAAAGGATCATTAAAATCCTCTTACAAATTAAGAAAAAAGTAAATCAGCATATTTACGGATTTACTGAAAATATAAAAAGGAGTAATTTATAAATGTTGAGTTCGGAGGCAATCTAAATGATTGATAGTCCGCCTGAAATTTAGCAAATTCCAAAATATAGGAAGCGTATTCCTGAGAATGGGATTATTCGAAAATTAAAGTTCAATCAATTAGTCTGATAAGACTTCGCTTTATAATTACTAGCGACAATAGGGACCTAAATTATCGAGAGAAATCCCCGAATTCACGTATTCTAGGTTTATGAGTAAATAGACTTTAAAATATGTAATTTTATATCCTGTAAGAAGGAAATCAAATATTAAAAAGGACTGTACAAGCAGTCCTTTTTTTGTTTAACAAAATACTTCTAAATTAGACTTCTTTTTGGATAATATGGATAAATAAAGTGATTAAAAATATTTCAAAATGAAAGATCAAGTCTTGTTTCCAAAAATTGAAGTACGTGAAAAGGGGTTTTTACAAGTAAGTGATATTCATACTATTTATTGGGAAAGATCTGGTAATCCAAAAGGCAAAAAAATTCTTGTTATTCATGGAGGTCCAGGAGGAGGAAGTCAACCAAGATATAGAAGATATTTTGACCCAGATAAATTCGATATCATTCAATTTGACCAAAGAGGTTGCGGTTCTTCAACTCCTTTCTCCGAATTAAAAGAAAATACGACTAATCATTTAGTTGATGATATTGAGAAATTAAGGATCCTTTTAAAAATAGATACTTGGCATTTGTTTGGTGGATCTTGGGGCTCAACACTTTCACTTATATATGCTATTAAAAATCCCTCAAGAGTTATCAGCTTAACTTTGCGTGGAATATTTTTATGTAGAAAATCTGAATTGTTATGGTTCTATCAATATGGTGCAAGTGAGATATTCCCCGATGAATTTGAAGAATATATTTCTGTAATACCAAAAGAAGAAAGAAATGATTTAATAAGTTCTTTTTATAAATATCTAACATCATCAGATGCAAATCTTAGATCAAAAGCAGCGGCAGCTTGGACAAAATGGGAACTCTCAACAAGTCATTTAATAAATAAAAAATTTGATTTTGATAAGTCTGCAGTTAATTCTTTTTCAGATGCTTTTGCAAGGATCGAATGCCATTATTTTATTAATAATATTTTCTTAGAGGATGATTTTATTTTGAAAAATATAAAAACAATAGAATCGATTCCAATAAAAATAATTCAGGGTAGGTATGACGTAGTATGTCCTGTTAGGAGTGCTTGGGATCTAAATAAAAAATTAAAGAATTCTGAATTAATTATTGTTGATGATGCTGGTCATTCAATGAGTGAAAAAGGTATTACTGTCGAATTAATAAAAGCTGTAAAAGGAATTCAAAATCTCTAAAAGAGAAAATAATCCTTTATAAATTAAAGGCCATTATCTTCAATATTTTGTGCAATACTCCTAAGAAGTTCGACGATATCAGAATCTTCGCATTTAGTATCTTCTTTGAGCAAAATGCACTCGTCTCTAATACTTACATTAGTACTCCACCATATACCTGAACTATTGGTATCGTCCCATTCAAATCTTTCAGACATAATTAATAAAATCTAATAAATACATTAAAGCTTGCATTAGTTCATCGTGTATTTATATATTTAATATAAAAATTTAAAAAACTTTCCTAGTCACTAAAAGGAATCTATAAATTTCTGACAATAAAATTTATAAATCTAATTTCAGTTCGTATTGTTTTTCTTTTTCCTCAGAAACAGTTTTTTTATTATTTATATTTTTTCTAAGCCTTTTTCTAGAGCCATGCTTTAAATAAATTTCTTTTGAGATATCCCAATATCCATCCTTTTTTGTGATTTCCTGAATTTTCTTCTTTGCAGTTTTAGTGCTATTTGGGATGTCAATTATTGGTCTTATGTAATTAATTTGTTCATATTCTTCTTGATTAAATCTAGATAATAGCCATGGTTCATGAATGAAATTAAGTGATATATTCTTTAATTCTGGTATCCATTTTTTTATAAATTTTCCTTGAGGATCATGATCTTTTCCCTGCTTAATAGGATTATAAATTCTATTGGTATTTATAGAAGTAGTTCCAGATTGCATTTGGCATTGGTTCCAATGTATTCCAGGCTCATAATCTACAAATTTATTTGCTAATTCGGAACCTGAATCTTGCCATGGTAGCCATAAATTATAGCTAGCAAAAGACATTAACATCGCTCGCATCCTGAAGTTAATCCATCCATTGAAATTTAATGAACGCATACATGCATCTATAAAAGGAAAGCCCGTATTACCTGAACTCCATGAATAAAGTAATTCATTATTTTTTTCTCTAATATTTTTAAAAAAAGGATGGAATTCCCTAAACTCTAGTTCTGGTTCATTTTCAAGTTTCTGAATAAAATGACAATGCCAAGTTAATCTGCTTTTTAACATCCTGGAATTATTGTTTTTTGATATATTTGCCTTTTTAAAAATTTCTTTTAATGAAATACATCCCCAACAAAGATATGGGGATAGTCTTGTACAACTATCAAATGATTTTTCAGGGCTAGATATATCTTTTGAATAAGAATCTAATTTATTACTAAAGAAGTATTGCATTCTCTCTAAACCTTTCTTTCTTCCACCTTTCATTCTTCCTGGACAAGTTTCTTTTTTAAAGGTAAAAATTTCGTCTGAGGGTATTTCTTCAATATTAAAGTGAATAGAATTAATCCTTAATGGAGCTTTAAGTAAGTTTTTTTCGGAATTTTTTTGCCACTTTTTAGACCAATTATTCCTATCTAAATTTCCTCTAAAAACTGAAAATTGTAGAAATTCCTTCCAAATAATATTTTTGGTTAAAGCCCATTCTCTTACTTTTTGATCTCTTTTATAAGTAAGCCAATCTCCGGTTTCTTGATGGCTATATATACCTTTGATTTTAAATTTTGAACTAATTTCATCAAAAATATTAATAACATTCCCAGTTCTAATAATTAATGGTTGTCCAATCTCAGCAAGTGCATTTCTTAAATCTATTAAACTTTCTTTGCAAAATTGCCATTGTCTATCTGAATGAGTATTTTGGCTCCAAATATCTAACTCAATAATGTAAATAGGTAAAATATCATTATCTTTTATAGCCTCACAGAGAGCTTCGTTATCAAAAATTCTTAAATCTTTCTTAAACCATAAGATATTTATTTCTTTCATAATTTTTTCTATTAATCCTAGAAAAATAAGATTAAGTTTGTAGGTAAAAAATATAAAAAATTTTAGAATAACTAAAAATCAAAAAAATGAAAATAACAAACAAGCTTTGGGAGGATAATTATGAGATTGCTTTACAAAGTTTAAATACAAAATTTGTTCAAGGTTTAAAGAATGGAAGTCTCCCTAAAAATATATTTCAAGAATATTTAGCTCAAGATTATTTCTTTTTAGAGACTTTTGCTAAGGCTTATGGTCTTGCTGTTTCCAAATCAAAAGATAAGTACTCAATAAGGAAGTTAAGTGAACTTTTAATGGGCGTTTCAGAGGAGTTAATACTTCATGAAACGTATGCAAAAGAATGGGATATTGATTTGTCTAATAACTATATAAAAAAAGCCACTAAAAATTATACAGATTTTCTTGATGATACTTCCAAAAGACTTAGCTCCGTTGAAATAATGTTTGCAATGACTCCATGTATGCGACTATATTCTTGGATAGGAAAAAGTTTGTATAAGGAGGATTTTGACATTAAATATAAAGAATGGATAATTACTTATTCTGATGAGAGCTTTGAAAAGCTAGCAGATTCACTTGAAAATCTTATTGAGACTAATAAAGAAACATATGATATTAATCAGGCAAAATATTTATACAGGAGAGCTATGGAATTGGAGTTAGATTTTTTTAATGCATATTCAGATTTCTGATTTAAATTAAAATTTATTTATAGTACTTTCAAAAACGAGTTAAGAAATTATGTATTCTAAAATTGCACTTTCGATAGGCGGTAGTGACTCCGGGGGTGGAGCAGGCATACAGGCTGACTTGAGAACTTTCATGGCCCTTAAAGTACATGGATGTTCTGTTATTACATGTATTACCGCACAAAATAGTATAGAGGTTACATGCGTTCAAACAGTAGAGAAGAATACTTTATTAAGTCAGTTAGATACTTTATTTGCTGATTTTGGTATTGATGCCTTAAAAACTGGAATGTTATTAAATGAAAGGATAATTAATGATACTGCTTCAAAATTAAATACATATAAAATAACCAAAATTATTGACCCAGTAATGGTTACAAGAACTGGTTCTAAATTACTGGAAGATTCTGCTATTAATGCTTATAAAAAACTCTTATTACCAATTGCTGATTTGGTAACTCCAAATATTTATGAAGCAAATCTACTTGCTGGTTTAGAAATAAGGAGTAAAGAAGATATCGAAAATTCAGCAATAAAAATTGTTGGTCTTGGAGCTAAAGCGGTACTTATAAAAGGTGGCGGTTTAAAAGATATGAAAGGCAAGGATTTCTTCCTTGACTCAAATGGTAGAAAAGAGTGGTTATTTAATAATTTTATAAATACAAAAAATACCCACGGTAGCGGATGTACTTTGAGTGCGGCTATTTGTGCTTACAAGGCTTTAGGTTTTGATCTATTTGATTCCATACAAAAAGCTAAATTATTTGTTGAGAAATCTTTAGACAATTCTTATAAAATAGGATCTGGCCCTGGTCCCTTAGGTCATTATTAATTATTTATAGAAGTGGAATTAGAACCACCATTTTCTATAGGGTTTTTTTAAAAATAAGATTTCTTCAGTCTCCCATCCTCCTTCCAACCACTCAAGATGCTCAAGTAATAAAGACTCACTTTCTCTTTTGCTTAATTGACCAATTCTATTAGCAATACCATCGAACCTGACTTTCATCAATTCCTCAATCTTGATGTTATTCATAGGTTAAATAATAAATTTTTTCTACTCTTACTTGTATACATTTTCTTGTCAACGATTTAATTTTATTTGTTTACTAGCAGTTCTTAAATATGTATTAAATACAACTTTTTAAAATAGATAGTAATTAAGACTTATTCACATAGATTTAATCAAAGACTAATTTATATAAAAATACTTTAACTATGAATAAAGAAGAAACAGTAAAGCAAAAAACTATTTTAAATGTAGGCTATTGTGAAACGACCTCTGAATGGCTTAATAGAATCATTACTGAACTGGCAGATGAAAATAAAAATTTTGTAGATTTGTCAGTTATTTGTGCTTAAGTTTTGAAAACTTGTTTTCAAGTTAAGTTATTTACAAGCTGCTACTTTTCGTAATAGGGATTTTAAAATTATTTTTGTAAAGTGAACCCTAATCAAAAAAGTTTAGAAATAATTAAACAATTTAATTTATCTCCTCATTCTGAAGGTGGATGGTTCAGGGAGATTGTAAGGAGTAATAGTTATCTAACTAGGGAAGATGGTCAAAGTAGAAATTTCATAACAGGAATTTATTATCTTTTGGAGAGAGATGCAAAAAGTGCGTGGCATAGAGTAAAAAATGCAGATGAAATTTGGATTTATCTAAGGGGTGATCCTCTAAATTTATATTGCCTAGATGATGACAATAAGTTAATAAGAAATTTAATTTTAAATTCTAATAATCCAGTAGAAATGATCCCATCTGGATATTGGCAAGCGGCAAAAAGTACAGGAGAATTTACTTTAGTGAGTTGTTGTGTAGGACCTGGGTTTGATTTTAAGGATTTTGAATTACTCAGAAATACAAATCATACTTCTAGATTAGATAAAGCAACTAATGATCTTATTTAAGACATTTTTTAAGTTTATATCTTTGAAATTTTCCTTTAGATTTATAGTGCTACTTAATCTACTTATCATGGAATGAATCAAAATTATCTCAAAACAATTGGTATTAAGGATAAATCAAGAAAAGATTCATATTTAGTAAATGTAAATCAGGTTGATGGATTAAAAGGGATTCTTAATAAGGATTTTGATGAGTGGTCTAATTTTGATAGTTGGGAAAGTATTTCAGTTCAGCAATGGGTTTTTTCTAGGGCTTTGGACGTTTACAGAGGTATGAAAATTGATATTAAATGCGATTGTTGTGAACATAATGATTCAATCACAAGTAATTTTGAAGGCATTAAAAAAGAAAAATGTTTTGCTAAAAAAAGTGCTTACATGATTAAAAAAGTTGTAGCTGAAATTGTATTAGCTAAGGCAAGAAGAGAAAGTGATGGAACATATTCTGCGTAAGATTCATAAATATCTTTGGGATGTAGAATCTTTTTACTTACCAGTGAAAATTATCAGAAGAACCAATTGTTAAATTTCTTGTGGACATCTTGTGGAACTTAAAGTGTACGGAATCACTGAACTCCTTTTCATCTGAGTAATTCACAAGATCTAGTGGGTCGATATTTTCATCGAACCATGCATCATATTCAATATGGTTAGGTTCGGCAAAGTAACTCATAACTAATTAATAGCTACCAAAAAATTTATAAACGGTACATGCGATACCAAATAAAGATTCTTTCCTACCGAATTAATATTGAAAAAGGCTTAAAAATCTAAATTTAAAGATAATTTAAATGCTTTTTAAATGATGGTTTTTAAATTGAAATTAAATTCATGATTTTTATTTATGGCTTTCTATCACGTTCATGGACTTATTCCAGACGGAATTTCTCAGTCCGAAGGTTACAAGATGTTTGAGCAGTATATTGCTTCAGGTGCACCTATGGATAATTTTGATGGATTTGAATTGGTAAGTAGATTCCATGCTCCTGAAACAGGAGAGGTCTTTGTTACTTTTAAGGCTCATAATCACTTAGCAATATCTCAACATTTTGGAGTGTGGAGAGCTAAATTTGGTCTTGATTGGAATATCACTGCTGTTTTAAACGACGATGAGGTTATTCAAAGAAATAAACAAGTTGCTGAGGCTGTTGCCGCAATGGGATAATTCAATTGATTGACAGTCGATCTAGAATAAGGAGCAACTAGCTCCTTTTTTTATGTCTCTTGAGACTACTGTTTATATATTCAAAATAAGCGTCCCTTTTGAGGAATGGGCTGCAGTTTATGACAGCAAAGAAAACATACAAATGAATAAAGAACGTGGAATTATTTGCTTATATAAAGGTGTAAAGAAAGATGATTCAACCAGTGTAATTCTTATTGAACAAGGTGAAGAAGGTAAATCAATAGATATGTTTGAAGACCCAGGAGTGAAACCATTAATTGAGAGTGCTGGTCATATTTATGATTCAACCGTTATTACTAGTTACTTTTAAATTATTTTTTCTAAGATAGATCGTACTTAATTTTTTGCTTATGCTGTTTCTTATTTCTTATAAATTTAATGATGCAAATGCCCAAGAGAAGGGTTCAAAAATGCTAAAGGAATGGTACGACAAAGGAGGGCCACAAAATAGACCAGAGGGGTATGACGTTAAATCTTGGATTTTCTTACCTCAACATGGCAATGGTTACTCTGTTGTAGATGCTGATTCTTTAGAAACTATTTGGCGACAGTGGCAACCTTGGAGAGAATTATTGGAGTTTACTATTGAACCTTGTGCAGATTTAGATCAAACAGTAGCTCTATATTGTTAAACAAACGCGTTCTAGTTTTACTTTTTATTAATGGCTAAATCTCATTGGTTGATTAATCCAAAAAAAACAGAAGTAAAAAGATTTATAAAAAACAATAAAAGCATAGATGGTGTTTTTGAGTATATGTTTGTAGATACTGGAGAGATAGTTGGTGTATTAGGGAAAGAACCACCTTTAATGACAACTACAGTTTCTGTTGATATAGAATTAGCCAGAGAGATTTATGAAAGGTTAATCTCTCAGGGATGGAAGAAAACTGAGGAAGTTTGGCCAAAAAAAGAGTGATAGTTTCCCCTCTTTTTAGATCTAATGTAAATTATTAAGAAAAGACCTGTGCATAAGGTATTTGTACATTCATTAAAGCTATATCAATTTTTTTAAAGTTATTAATCTAGAACTTTATGAATTAAGAAAAATATAGTTGTCTGAAGTCTTGATCAACAAGACTTTCAGCAAGTCTATTTTGAGTGTTTTGTTTTTTGGAGTCTAAATCTTTTTTAAATAGTTGCTTTTTTCCCTTTAGCGATCATTACTACTGGTACTAAAAGATAAGTAAAGAAAGATATTAGGAAAATGTCTATGTTCATGGATTTCACTATAAATTTTTTAAATCTTGCTCTATTTTCTCAAGTTTTTTGTTAAGTTCTGTTTTCTCCTTTAATAGAGCTTTTTTCTTTAATTGAAGTTCTTTGTTAAATGGAGAATTAAAGTACTTTTTGTAAGCGAGAAAAAATACAGCAAGTGCTACAACAATACCAATCGCGCCAGTTATTAGTATGGGCGAAGATGGAAAATCGTAAAATGGTACAGAGATTAAAATCATTTAAACGAAACCTGGAATTATTTGACCTGTTGTTAAGTAAGCTCCGACAGCGGCAATTAATCCAAGCATTGCGAATCTGCCATTAAGAGTTTCTGCAACAACTTTTTCTTTTTCGATTGTTTTAACTTTGGTGTTTGAATTTGTCATTGGATTTGAAGTTAAATAGTTTAAATTTTCTTTTTGAAATTGCTTGGTTAGGTAAGCAACGAGGATAGCTGTGAAGGATATGATTACAGCTAAAAATACTGAAAGAGGAGACATTAGAAAATACCTGGAATTATTTGGCCTGTAGTTACATAAGCTCCCAAAAGTGCAACTAAACCGATCATTGCCCAACGACCATTAACTTTTTCTGCGTTTTGAGGATATCCATCGTAAGAAACAGATTGATCAACATAAGGACGGGGTTCAGTTGGAAAAATATTTTGCCTTCCGCCTGATTCTGTAGTTATGTATGAAGAATTAGCCATTAGTTAAATAATTTAATTGTTAACAAACGTAACATTATTATTAACTAATGTAAAGAGAAAGGTTTTAAATATCCGTATTTCGGTATTTTATAAGCTTTATTGATACATATCTGTAACAGTAAGTAATTTTTAAAGTTGAAGCTAATAATTAAAAGATCATGGAGATATGAAAAAGCTTCCTCGGATTTGTTTTCGATTGATCAAAATTAAATAATGACAGATCCTATCCTTTACTTATCAATGTTCCTTGGACTGGGAGGCGTTTATGTCTTGATTGCCTCTTTCAATGATGATGACGATGACAGTGATGATGATGGTGAAAAGTATTTATTAAATCTCGAGTATGCAAAGGCGGGAAGATAGCCTTAATAATACAAAAATACTTCTTGCGGATTGTCATTTAGTTTGGCAATATTAGTAACCGACTTCAAAATTGGCACATCAACATAAGATGTTTCCATTAATGGCCAGATAGAACTGAAGAAATAAAAGTCAGGGATTTTTCTAATATTTTTCTTTTGGTTCAGCTGTTAAAAAGCTCCTACAAACATACTGATAGACAATGAAAATTATTAAGAGACTCAGGTCGCTGCCGGGCGATTCTCTGGGCATTATACGCCGCACTCCGCCACTTGTTTTCGCAATGGCTGTCTTATCTCTCGGAGGTTTTATAGGCGCCTCCACGGTCCTTGTGAGAGGGTTCAGAACGGTTGAGAATACTATCACTGTTACAGGTGCAAGTACTGAAAGTTTTGAGAGTGATATTGCAAAATGGTCAGTCCAGGTAAAGACCTCAGGTAAAACTCAGATTGACTCATTTACCAAGCACAAGGAGTCTATTAATAAGACAATGGAATTCCTTAAAGCCAATGGAATTGAGGACAGCGTAAAGCAGGATGTTTATCTTGGCCCTGCGAGTATCAGTGAATATAAAACTAGGAATCCCAAGACTAATGAAATCATTAGAACTGAATGGATTACTTATCAGAATATTGAGATTGAAAGTAGGGATGTTTATAAGATCCAAAAGACTCATAGTCAGATAACAGAATTGCTTGGGAAAGGAGTAAGGGTGAAACCAAGCCGACCTGAATTTACCTATTCAAAGCTTGCTGATAAAAGAGTAGACATGCTTGCCAAGGCTGCGAAGGATGCCCGAATCAGGGCTGAAGCTATCGCTCTAGAGGCAGGCTCTGAAGTAGGTGGTTTAAAGAGAGTGAATACTGGAGTTTTTCAAATAACTGTTCCGAATTCCACCAAGGTAAGTAGTTGGGGATCTTATGACACCACCACTATCAAGAAAGATATCACTGCGGTTATGGGAGTAACTTTCGCTGTTAAGAAGTAACTTAGTGAGTCTTCTTTTTGCCTTTAAAAATCATAACTAAAGGCAGACCAATAAGCATCAGACTTCCATCGATAAATAAGAAAGTATTCAGATTCATTTATCCATTCCTTCGGGGGTATCCCAATTAAGGGGGATACCTTTTTTTACTGGTTCTTTTTTCATATCATCCATATCTTTTTTGATTTTGTTGTAGTAGGCCAGCTCTTCTGGATCATCAGAACCCAGACCATAATTCATGGTCGCTGCAAGATAAATTCTGTGCATCCGGTATGACGATAGTGGCATTACTTAAGACAAGCTATTTGAAATTATAAGATTGTTTTTATCCGCATTGCTTATCTTCACCATTAATACAGTATCTGGTTGCTTCGGTATTTAGTCTCATTTCACATGAAATTACCATTAAGGTTTTTAAGCAAAAATATCCAAATTCAGAAGATATTTACGTCATTCAGGACTTATTCAAAAAATCTTGATCTTATTTAACTAAAATCATATTTTATCTAAACTAAATTATTTAAATAAATTAGGAATCAAAAAAATTTAGAGGAACTATACATACTCAAATACTTATAAATAAAACTTGAAATGACCTTAAAAAAAGGATGGGGTTATTGGAAATATGAAGGTGAAGAAGCAGAACGAAATGGCGACTTTAATAAGGCTTTGGAACTTTATTCTTTGGCGATTATAGAATGTCCATCTAATGAAGATGCATTTATTTCTAGAGGTTATGTCAAATGTGATCTTCGTGAATTTGACGGTGCAATCGATGATTTTACTGAAGCAATTGAGATAAACCCTAGAAACAAATATGGTTATATAAATAGAGCTTATGTTAATTTGCAATTTGAAAATTTTGAAGATGTTCTGATTGATTCAACAAAGGCTTTAGAAATTGACTATTCGGATAAAGATGCATTTGTTAATAGAGGTATGGCAAATCTATTTCTTAATAATTTTGATGATGCTATACAAGACGCAACTGAATCTATCTATCTTGATAAATATGATAAGGGTTACTTCATTAGAGGATTAGCTAAATATAGGAAAAGAGATTTTAATAAGGCAATATTTGACTTTTCGAATGCAATTAATTATCGTTCCGGTTTTTCATGGCAGTGTCTTTTTTTTAGAGCTGTTGCACGCTCAAGAAACAATAATTATGAGGATGCTTTAGATGATTTCAAATCATTTATTGGTAAAAACGAAATGAGAAGAATTCAATTATTTAAAGATAATCTTGCTCAAAATAAAGATATTTTGAATGATATTCCTGAGGAAATGATTAGTCTTATAAGGCTTAATATTGGAAATTATTTTTAAGCAATTTATTTGTTTTTTATTGCAATTACTAAATCCATCACAGCCCTTACGCCCTCTATAAGGATTTTTATTTCAGAAGGACCAACATTCTCAACATTATTTTCCTCTTTATTTATATATTCTATTATCTCATCTATATCTTCTGACATTTGTCTTAGCCTCAATTTTATATCAATTTTTTTTTCTCTTATGCTGCCTTTGTGCCATTTTGCCATTTTCTGAATTTAAAAGGATCAAATTTATATAGTTCTCTTTTTTTTAAGATGATTCCATTCATAATTAGTTAAAAATATCAACTTATCTCCATATTTAAAATTTTTGAGCAATTTATAATTTTCTTTGCTTAAGAAATTATGTTTTGCCTTGAACTTTCTTCCCTTAAATGAGATTTCATTTTCAAGAATTCCTGTTTTAATATTTATAAATTTTTTTTCTTGAAATAAATTATCTTCCCATCCCCAACCCCAAATTATTTTTTCCCCTTCAAATTTAATAAAGTCTTTAGCCTTTTTTGTTTTTTGGTTTTGTAATTCTCTAACTGAGTACCTTATAAGATTCTTGGGGGAATTTCTATATCCGAAGAAATCATGAAGTGTTCCATCTTCAAAAATTCTTTTAGAAATTTTAAGATGCGGATTTTTAAAATTATTGCCAGAAAGTTTGTTTTCTTCAATTAATTTCTTTTCAAGATTGATTTTGATTAAATATTTATTCGGTAATTCAAGATCCAATTTTTTATTAATATTTTCATATTTTTCAGAAATATGATTATATTCATGTGTTTCTTCAAAATGAAATTCTATAACTGCACTCATTTTAAATTTATTATTTCCTAATTATTAGTTCTCTGTTTTGTAAGATGATTCCTTTCTAACAAGAAGTGAAAAGTTCCAGGAATCAATTTTTGATTTCAGAACTATTTAATAACTAGATTTAATAATTTATTTTTTATGGAAAATGCATCAAATGAACTTGCTTTAACCTTTCAAAATCTGGGTTATTCAAGACATCAAAAGGGTGAATATAAAGATGCCTGCGAAGATTATTTGAGATCAATTGAAATTAATCCAAATAATGGAAAGACCCATTATCTTATGGGTTTAAGTCTGACAAAACTTGGACTTTATGATGATGCAATTTCAAGATTCGAAAAAGCTATAGATGTTGATAAGAATAATTCATCAATTTATTATTATAACTTGGCTAAATTAAAGTTTAAACAAAAGGATTTTCAAGGAGCAATTAAAGGTTATACCTCATTTATTGATAACGATACTAAGCTTAAGGAAACTGATGTGATTTATCTCAAAGCTTATTTTGAAAGAGCAAATGCAAATAGAAATTTGAATAATAGATTTGAAGCTATCCTCGATTGGGCTTATGTTGTTGAACTAGTAAAATTAAGAAATCAGCTGACATTGGAAGATGAAGATATATATGAAAAATCAAATGATTTTGGTGATTTTCTTAGAATGAAAAATGAAAGAAATTTTAGAGATCATGAAATTTATGCTGAAGCTTCATATCAATTATCAAGGGAAAGAATTTCAGATCTAAGAACCCACGAAGAATTAAAGAAATTATCAACTATTGATAAATTAGCTTTGTTTGATGATCTTGAAATGTATGAAGAATGGATTAAATCAGAATATAGTCCAAAGGCTTTAAAGAAAAAAAAGAGAAATAGGGAGATATAATCTCGAGAATTATTTAAATACTATCGATTTTTATTTTTCTAAAAGCTTCCTTAAAATATAAATCTTCACATATTGGATTTATATTGGGGTCTAATTCTAAACCTCTGTTCAAATCATTAATTGCACCAGTGTAATCTTCTAATTTTAATCCTCTAATATCTGATCTTTTGAAGTATAGATCTGCTTTAAATGGATGAATTTTAATTGCTAAAGATAGGTCTTTTTCTGCACCATGAAATTCTCCTAACATTTCCTTAACTAATGCACGTTTTTCAAATAGATAATGATCATCAGGATTTAATAAAATTGCTATACCGTAATCATCTATTGCACCTTCAAAGTCAAGTAAATTCTCCTTTGTTATTGCTCTTAATTCATAAGCATCTTTATTATTTGGATTTAATTTAATTACTTCATTGAAATCTGATAATGCAGATTTATATTCTTTCAAAGCAAGTTTAGCTGAGCCTCTCTCGATAATAAAAAAATAACTTTTTGGATTTAACAAAATAGCAATATTTAAATCATCGATTGCACTTCTATAATTTAATTGATCTATAAAACAAATAGACCGATAATAATATCCACAAGTTTTGTAAGGTATAGATATTATTGCATCTGAATATTTTTTAATAGCCTCATCATAATTTCCATTAAATTCTTCCTCAAGACCTTCACTGATTAAAAATTCATATCTATATATATTGGACATTTTGTATAAGTTAAAAAGTATATATATACCTAGTTCCGAGTTCTAAATATTGATTCCTTATCTATCCATAAATATTAAAAAGTTTTATTTTGAAAAACAAATTCACCATTTTCTGAAAAATCAATTTCATTTATTAAATAACTCAATATATGAACTTCAATATCTTTTTTTGTTTTGCTAATGAATTCTAAATAAGCATTTAAAAAATCATTTGCATAAATGCATCCATCAAAGTCATCATCTGACATAGTTTTTTTTGCCTCCCACCAATTAATTTTCTTTTTATCATTTGCTAATTTCTCAGCCCAATTATTTTTTATTAATCTTAGATTTTTAAAAAAAGTTTCAATTGATTCATAAAGTTTTATTTTACTTATGAATGAAAGCTCGATTATATCCTTACCCGTATATTCTCCATTATATTTCCATGCGCATCTTAAACATAGAAAAAAATGTGCCTCAATAAATTCTTGTTTTAATTTTAATGATTTATGGTAATCCTTCTTCAATTCTACGAATTCTAACTCATCTAGGAATACGCTTCCTTTTTTTAAGTCTTTTTTATTGGTTTTAAACCATTTAGATAATTGAGCTAATTCATGAAATTTGGGTATCTTATTATTTTCCAAATAATATTCATTTAAAATCAAATTCTCATCTATTATTTCAATTATTGAATTCATATTCCATAAAAAAAGATCATAAATATCTTCACTTTCTTTTATGAAATTATCTTCCTCAGGTGATGCATGAAGCCAATCTATTTCTTCTAAATCTCTTATAAAAGAATAAGTTTTATCTTTTTTTATAATTTTCTCAAGATCATAAACAAAAATCGAATTCTTTTCATTTAAAAAAAGATCTCTTTGAAAATAATTAAAAGGATTAATATTTTCTTTTTTTAATTCTGATTTCATTAGTTTTTTTATTCTTTTACTATTTAGTCATCGTTTTCTATATTGATTCCAAATTACTTTTATTAAGTCTTATAACCTCTCCAAAAGTAAAATATTCACTTTCTTGGCCTCCAGGAGTAATCACCCAAAGAACAGGTAATTCAGGAGTTTTAATTGGTAAATAAGCGAAGCCATCGGTTAAATATATACATACTGCATCTTTTTGAAAAGTATTAATTTTTTCTACTTCTTCAAAGAAAGGATCAAAACTAGTAAAACCTCCACCTTCTGGACCAGGAATATCTTTTTCTTTATCAATATCAAAAGGACCATATAATTCAGTATCTGCGTACCAAAGTTTGCATACTAAATTTGGGTAAGAATTAACAATTCCACTAAGTTCACTTAAGAACTTTTCTAATTCTTCTGTTGATACAGAGCCACTTGTATCTATACAGCAAAAAATAAATACTGTCTCACCTTTTAATTCCTCAACATAAATTTCATTATGAATAAATCTTCTATCAAATCCTTCAAAATCATTTGGAGTTCTAACTAGAAATCTCCATAAATGAGCTTTCCAGTTTATTTCTGGCTTAGTTATTTCATCACAATGCCTTTTGAAGGATTCAGGAATATTTTTCTGATCAGATTGCTTTGCTACTAAAAGAGAATCACTTATTGCTTTTTTCCAAAATTGCTTTTTTGCATTTTGTTTATTTAACTCGTCTAATTCATCTAATTGTTTATTAGCTTTATTCGAATTAACCTTGTTATTTTCATGTACTAAATCATCAATAGGTAGATTTATTTTCTCTTTCTTTTTGAGTAATATTTCATAAATCTCTTCTACTTTTAGACTTTCTAAATCTTCATCTCTTATAGCATTAGCAGGTAATTTTACTGAAGGCTCTGATGCAATCATGCCATTGACAACTATATCCGCCGCAATATTGAAAATATAATTATCTCTCTCGCCCTGTCTCGAGCAATGTAATAGAGCCATATGTAAAAGCTCATGCAGAAAAATTGCATCCCTTTCTTTAGGTTTGAAATTAATATAATTTTGAGGATGAAAAAATATCTTTTGACCATCAGTCGCAGCTATAGGAAATTCTTTAGTAAATTCAATTTCTGCATACATTGAAAGTGAGGCGAAAAATGGAGAAGATTGCCTTAGTCTTAAACGTGTAGCACTTATGTAATTAAATAATTCTGAAGTATCTTTTTCTTTTTTATTTTTCATTTAATAATCAACTCCTGATAATTTTTTAAATATTTCTGCATTTGAGGATCGCCCATTACAACTTTTGCTAGAGAGGTAAGTTGTTTTTTTTCTTTAAAATTGGCAACTATATCAGACGCAAATACCTGGATCCATTCAGGAGTTGTATTTTTGAAAAGCCACTGAAAAACTTCTTTCACCTCTTCCGCTTTATCAGCTCTTTTAGTTAGGCCTGTTATGGTTGCCCATTGTGTTGATACCTGTTTGGGGAAATTTATTTTTTCTCCATTGCCTTTGATTATTTGAGCAAGATTAGGAAGGTTTTTATATACATTTAAAAATGAATTAAATTCTTCAGCTGCACCATCTCCAATTGCAGTATTAATTGGAAGATTAAGTTTAAATAAGTTGCTTGCCATTTCCCAGGATCTTGGAGATGGCCATGCCTTTTCCTCAAAATTTACTTTATGCAGTAAGGTAGGTCTGAATCCAAGAAAACTTATTATTTCTTCTGGTAAATCTTTTTTAAGAGCGTGAGATTTAAAACAAGAAAAATTTACATCTACATCTAAATGAAGAAAGCGATTATTTAGAGGTGTAGGCATTTCAAAGACTGATGCACGATCTTCCTTCCTATTACCAGCGGCCCAAATAAGCCAATCTTTAGGAACCCTATAATTGCCAATTTTCCTATCAAGTATCAGTTGTTGTGCTACGCCCTGCATTGCAGGAGGTGCCATATTTATTTCATCAAGAAATAATATACCTTTTCCTGCTTTTGGAAGAAATTCTGGAGGATACCATTTAGAAATACCTATTTCTGTTTTGCTTTTAGGATGAATTGCTACAGGAAGTCCTCTAAGATCAGTAGGAGCTAATTGACTGAGTCTTAAATCAATAAAATCATATCCTTTATTTTTTGCGGCCTGGCTTACAATACTTGATTTTCCTATCCCAGGAGGACCCCATATCATTGCACTTATAGTTAGTTCTTCAGAAATTAATCTTTCTAGAAACGCAGTTAATTGGGATGGAGTCATTAATAAAAAAATAAATTTATCTATTAATAGTTCTTTTCTTTCAAACGTGATTCCAAATAATTTCCTCAAATATAATTAGTGTTATTATTTTTAAATACTTATAGTAAGAAATTTAATGGTCTATATCAGATGATTAAAAGTGCAAAAAATATAGGCTTTATTTTCGTTTTAATTTCAATTACTGTTTTAACTGGAAGATTTTTTTTAAACTCTAAAAATAATTTTATAAATACTGAAAGAACCAATATTGAAAGAAGGACTATTTATGAAAAGCTTAAACCATTACTAGATAAAGCAAAATTAGCTTCTGATCAAGGCGATTATTTAAAGGTTATTAATATACTTAAACAAATAAACCAAAAAATTAATATTCTTAATGATTCAGAACTCCAAAAAAATATCTATAGAGGTAAAAACCTTAATGCTATAGCTCAAAATTATCAAGCTATTGGATATTTTAAAGAGGCTGAGGATTCTTATCTTAAAGCTGCAAAAGTTTATTTAGATATTCCTTTTAAAGAGAATTCTCAATATGTTTTAGAAAACTATTTATATTTATCTAATCTATATTCCGAAATAGAGGATTATGATAGAGGTATAGCAACTTTGCTGATCGCAAATAATTTAATAGAGGAACAAATTGGAAAAAAAATACCTGAAAGTTATATTATTGCTGGGGAAATTGGAGAATTATATTTAGATAAAGGTGAATTTCTAAGCGCAGAAGTTTTTATTGAAGCCGCGATAAAAGGTTTAGAGGAACTTAATATAAATCATGAAATGAAAAGTAAGTATCAACTTGAATTGGCAGATTTATATATAAGACAAAAAAAGTATATAGAGTCTGAAAAACTACTTAGCCAGTTAATCAAAAAAAAATACTATAAAAATCCAAATATTTTTATAGCATTATCAAATGTTTTATTGTCTCAAGGCAAATTTAATGAAGCTGAAAAAATTGCACTCCAGCTAATAAAAGAAAATAAAGAAAATTATAATCTTAAAAGTAATCCAGATTATCCATATCTAGTAGCAAATATTGCTTACATTTATGATTATCAAAAACTTTTTTTAAAATCTCAACCATATCACCTTAGCTTACTTAATCCTGATTATGATCTCTCATATTTAGATAATGATTTTAAAATATCAATATTGAACAATGTAGCTCATAATTTATTGAGTTTAGGATCCTATGAAGAAGCTGAACGTTTGCTTAATTTTGCAATTGAAGCTAACAAAATTAGATTCTCAGATGCGGATGAAAAATATATAAAGCCATTATCTAATCTTTCACTACTTTATTATCTTCAAGGAAGACAAGATGAATCAAATAAATATGGATATCAAGCTTTACAAAAGACTTTTGAATCTATGCAAAAAAGAGTCCAAGAATTGAATATTTTGGATAGACAAAATTTTATTTCTGATTCATATCAGAAATTTCATTTATTTCCTTTTGCATTTATTGAAAAAGATAGCTCTTATAAAAACTTGGCATTCTTTTCAAGAATAAATTATCAGGGTTTATTACAGGATATAGAAAGTAGACAAAATAGATTAAAAATTCTTGATCCTGAAATTAAGCAGTTAAGAAATAATCTAAAACTTATAGAAAGTAAATTATCTTCAAATAAAACCTTAAACTATGAAAAATTTAGAAGAGAACTATTCTCAAGGAAAATCGAACTTGAAAAATCTTTAAATGTATTATTACCTAAATTAAATCCAATAATTTATGACGCCGAGGATATAGCAAGTGTAATCCCAAAAGATTCTGTATTAATTGAATATCAAAAGTATGATAGTGCAAAAAAAGAACCTTTTAAGAATTTAAAACCCAAGGAAAAATATTTAGCTTTGATTCTTTCTCCTGATGGAAATATTTCATCTTTTGATTTGGGTTCTGCGGAAGTTATTGAATCAATGATAAATGCTGCAACTAAAGCTACTAAATTAAAATCAAATAATGCTTTGCAAAAATGGAGAGAAGTTAGTGATCTTATTATAAAACCTCTTACTGAAGAAATTAATCAAAAAGATAGATTAATCATTTCGCCTGATTCTGCCCTAAATAAAGTTGCATATTCTGCATTGGGATCACCTTTAAGCGAGAACTTATTAAATGATGATTTTCAAGTAAATTTAATTACCGCAGGTAGAGATTTATTGGAGATTAATCAAGCAAATTCTCATAAAAGTACTATGCCCATTGTTATTGCAAATCCTGATTTTGGAAAACCAAAGTCAAATATCAGGAGATTTAAAAATATAAAAAGCGATTTTTATAAAAGAACTGAAACCGAAATATTAGAGTATAAATTAGACCTAAAAGGTACCTCATCACAATCATGGAAACTTCTTCCTTTCTCCAAACTAGAGGGACAAGATATTAAAGAAATAATTAATGCACAACTTTTTATGAATGAAGAAGCAAAAGCTTCATTGATATTTGAAAATAATATTTCTCCAAAAATTATTCACATAGCAAGTCATTCTTTTTATCATGATGCTTATTATGATTCAGCAATTGAAGACTATAATAAAAATCCGCTTAATCGAACCGGAATAGTATTTGCAGGAGCAAATTTAAATTTTGAAAATGATAATGATGATGGATTTTTAACTGCGTTAGAAATTTCAAGACTTGATCTTAGAGGGACTGAATTATTTGTTGTATCCGGTTGTGAATCTGCAATGGGAGACTTAAGAATTGGAGAAGGTATTTATGGTTTAAAAAGATCTATTGCAGTAGCAGGGGCTCAATCAAGTTTGCTTTCTTTATGGAATATAAGAGATGATTCAACGGCGATATTTATGACTTCTTTTTATAAAAGACTTAAGAAAGGGGAAACAAAATCTGAGGCTTTATATAGCACTCAAAGAGATTTTAGAGAGGGTAAAATCAAAAGCAGTAATCCTGAATTATATGATTGGAGTAAGCCATTTTATTGGGCGCCTTTTCAATTAAGTGGGGATTGGAAGTCTATAGAATTATAAAAATTTATAAGCATTTATTATTATTTATTACTGTAGATTTCGCTTTCTCAATAATTTTTGAATCAGGTGCTTTTTCTGAAAAAAGAAGTGCCAAAGCCATATCTTGCTCTTTTTTAAGTTTATTATTTATATTTTTTATCCAAGCAGATTTACTACTCCCAATCTTTTTGATTTCATTAGAAAGCTTTTTAAATGATTTTTGCGGACTAGCTTTTAAGGTTATATCTAAATATTCCTCGGAAGATATACCATTCTGCGCGAAGCTAATAAGATATTCTTCATTTGGCTCTACAGGTTTAATTGGCCATTGAATTGGTTTATATGATTTTTTATTGGAGTTAATTTCTCTTGACCAGATAATTTCCCCATTCTTTGAAATTATAATTTTTTCAACTTTAGTTTTTGGAAAAATTAAGGGTTTATCAAAAGATAAATTAACAATATTTTTTGTACCATCAAATGATGAATTGGGACTTAATAAACAAATTTTTATATTATTTTCCTCAGAACTACTTCTTGTATATATAGGCTCTAATTTATTTGCTGAAATAGAGGCAAGATTATAAAGTAATCTTGGTTTGAAAAGGGATGGTGTGGCAAATATACCAGCTAGAATTAATAGACCTAAACTTAATTTTTTTCTATGAAAAATTAAATTATCTAATAAATTTATTCTTATTTTACTTCCTCTTAATCCTTCTCTGGATAGAGCTTCTAAATCTAGAATTTGAATCATTGAAAGAAATCTATTTATGCCACCTTTAAAAGAGTTAATTGGAATATTTACATATTTATTTTTTGGATTAGGTTCTTTAATTAGGTTCTTAAATTCTTTTTCAGTAATTAATCCAGGGAATTCGATTAAACCATTTTCTTCATCTATGCTCATCGCAAGAATTAATTGAGGAGCTGAGTTCTTTTTGTACCATCTTTTCAAAGGAATAATTGCCTCATCAGAACTTATTCCTGTAATTACTATTTGAATATAAAACTTGTTTATCTCAACTAAACAATCTAAATCTTTAATACTTGAAATTAATTTGACTTCAAGATTTAAGTTTTCATCAGAAATAACTTTTTTCAAAGCAACTATAGAAGCTTGATCAAGACTTTTTACTTTTTCTATATCTATAGACACTGCACTATCAGAGATAGGTTTTGCCTCAAAGAAATTATCATCAGAATTAGTCAATTTTCCCTTCATTTTTTAATCAAATAATTGACGGTATCCTGCAAAATAGATGTATTTTTATTTGATTGTCTTTTAGTAATATATTCAATCAAACTATTTATAACTTTATCTATTTCTAAAGGACTTGTTTTCATCCCTTTAAATTCCTTAAGATCCTTTAGTTTTAATGCTGTTTTAAGTGAGATTTTTTCTGCTAAGGTTTTTTCTTTTAATAATTTACTAACCCACCCTTGCTTATGGTTGCATTTCTTTGCTATGTCTCTTTGGCTATATCCTTTTGAATATAGTTGCCATGCCAATTTTCTATCTTTATCTCTAAGCCATATTATTTTTTCTTTTTTAAAAATAATTTCTAAGGTATCTTTTGCTAATTCTTTTGATAGTTTCTTAATTAGATATATTTGTCTTTCTTCTTTAATTTGATCCTCATTGCTAGATGCTTCGTATTTTTTTTCTAAAAGAAATTGTTTAATTGATGGCATAGATTCAGGAGACTTTAATCCTTTCTCATATTTTCTGATTGCAGCAGCAATACATTCCAAATTATCTAATGTACTTTGTTTGGGATTTAAGGTATTAATAAATGCCTGATTAGGTACCCAACCACTAATCCTTCCATACTTTTTTTTGTATGCTGCTTTGGCCTTCTTATAATTGATAAGATAACTTTTGTGAAGACTAATAATCTCATCATTATTTATTTTTAAGGTATTAAATTCCTTGCAGGCTTCTAAAATCCTTTTTGTACTCGTATCAGCAATTAAAGACCAGTCACTTTGTAATCTTAAATTACATTTAACCAGATATTTTTTTAGGCTAGTCTCTGATTTGATTTGATGAGTAGTCCAGGTGTCTAGGCTAGATAATTTTTTATTGAAGGTTTTTATTATTTTTGCAGAGAATGGATATAAATTATTAGAGGTTATGATTGATAAACTTCGCCAATTAAAAGGTTTTTTAAATTTTTTGTCGTTTACTGATGAAGTTTTTATAAATTTTTCTCCTCTATCATTCAATACATATGAAAGCATTGTTAGATAATCTATTTCATGTAATTCCTTATGCTTTTTATAGAGATAATCTATATTTTTCTTTATAGGATCACTTAACCTGCATCTTATACATAAGATTGGATAAATGCTTTCTGAAAACTTTTTACTCAGTTCTAATAACATATTATCCGATGCTTTAGATTTGATTTCAGAAACTATATTGTTTTTATCAAGATATTTACTGCAGACATTAAAGTTCTTTTCTTTTATATCTTTTCCGAAAGAATTTAAATAAATTAAGGTTTCGTAAGGTGTGTTCAATATTGACGAGAAATTTAAATTCTGACTAAGTATACAATTAATTTTCATTTTCAAGTAGATGACTTAAATAAAATTGGAATCAAAAGATATTTTCAGAACTAAATAGGATTAGTTAATTATTAAACTATCTTGGTACAAACAACATTAAAATATGCATATAGTGAAAATCAAGATTTATTTGGATCTTTTCTGAATGAGTCTTCAGTTAAGCTTGGTCATCAGGACTATTTTGGGGCTATTGAAGCTGTTACTAAAGCTATAAATTTAAATAATAAATATCCAATTCCATTTATCAGGAGAGCAGGGATAAGATACAAGATTAAAGATTATAAAAATGCAAATTATGATTTAAGAGAAGCTTTTAAATTGAAAAAAAATTGTCCAGAAAATTATTTATTTAGAGCTTACTTCTTAGCTTATTCGATAAATAAAAACCTTGAAAATAGTAAAGATGCCTTTATTAATTTAGAAAAAGCTATAAATCTGAGGAATTCATCAAAAGCAGAAATATGGCCAATTGAGATTTATTTTTTATATGAAAAAAAGGGCGACTTTTTAAAAGAGTCAGGTAAATATGATCATGCAATTTTTGAATATTCAAAAGCGATTGGATCATATATTAGTGATCCAATTTCTAATGCGAGACTGCATTCTAAAAGAGGCTGGTTAAACTATCATGAAAGAAATTATGCATATGCAATAAATGATTTTTCTATAGCAATAAAGAAAGCTAAACAAATAGATAAATATCATTACTTCATGGCAAGAGGATTTTCTCTGATAAAGATTAATAATCTCGAAGCTGCTTTTGACGATTTTAAAAATGCTTTGGAATGTAATCAACTTGCAATTGAATTTTATAAAGATTTTTTTTTGAATTTTGTTGAACGAGAAATTTGTAATTTGCTACAGGTTTATTTTGAAATAAGGCTAAAAAATGATTAAAAAGAAATTTTATAAATTATCACCCTCTATCAAAGCTGAAAAGATAGCAACAAGAGCAAAGAATTGTGATGATGAAGTAAATTATAAATATGCAATTATGGAGATATCTAAAGCTCTAGAAGTAAACGATGAATGTGAAACTACATATTTTATAAGAGGAGATTTATACTCCCAAATGGATGGATATCATGATCAAGCTATTAGCGACTTTACTAAGGCAATTGAATTAGATCCAAATGATTTCGCAAAATATAATGCTAGGGGAAGGGCATATCTAAAAGCAGAAAAATATGAAAATGCCATTAATGATTTTACAAAAGTAATTGAGATGAGTATGTCAACTTTACTGATGGACTCTTCTTCAGTTTTTGAAGAGAGAGGTTTTGCATTTTTAAAATGCGGATTTTTTGGTAAAGCAATTAGTGATTTTTCAGAATCATTGAAAGATTCCGAAGATGAGATTAAGTTTTTGTGCAGAGCTATGGCATTAGCTAAAAATGATAATTATGATGGAGCATTAAATGACTTGATAGCAGCATCAAATATTAACGGTAATTGCCTAAAGGAGAATAAAAACTTTTTATCCGATTTTCCAAAAGATTTTAAAGCAATTTTATTTATACATTTCCCTAAAAAATATCTTGATGATTTGAATTTATCTATTTAAATTAAAGATTTATTTTGAAATCTCAGAAGAAGATTTCTCTCTAAAACTTTTAAAGGCAGGATTGTTTTGTGCAATATCTATTTTATGTTGGGCTACAGGCAACTCATTGAAAAGAATATGATAAGAGGCTATCAGTCCTATCGATATAGTACTTATAACTCCAGGTGCGGAAGTCAGGTTGATAAAAAATAAAATAATTCCAACTGCAAAGAAAATATTAAAAATATAAAAATTTCTCATAAAGTTGATTTTCATTAAGAGAGGAGTTGAATGTCTAAGCCAAGACATACTGAATATGCATATTGGATAATTGAATAAATAAATCAAGTAAATAAATTCCTTGAATCTAAAGGCTAGTATTATAGGAACTATTATTGCTGCAGCAGTGGTTACTGTTGAAAGTAAGTTCCCAATAAATAATTTAAAGGAATAATTAGTCACTGCATCCATATATTTTTTGGCCGCCCTGTCTTCCTCTTTAGTGAAATTCATAATAAAGAATCATCAATACCTATTCAGAACTAAAGATATCTACAAATAATATTATTTAAATGACATTTCAGGATTTTCTGAGAAACTCTTCAGTTTATTTTTCAATTATTTCTTTAATAATTTCAATAACTTTGCTTGGATTTTACATAAGAAATAGGTCTCAGTTATTCATGCCTGATGAATATAAAACTATTAAGCGTATCGTAAGCAAAGTTGCAGATAGTAATAATCTTGGAAACCATCCAATTACTTTTACAATTATTTCTGGCAGCAGGGTCTACTGGATAGCAAAATCTTTAGGTGTATGTTCTGAGGATTTTTGTTACTTTATGAGGAATATAAATCCATTTATTCAGTATAAAGGAAAGTCGGCTGAGGAATTGAATGAAGCTATTCGTCAGACATACATTGTAAATGGAATAGAAGCCTACGCTTGGCCTAATGGGACAGTGGCAATTAGTCGTTCATCTTTCAGAAGTGCTTCTGACAGGGAATCTTATCTTGCTTTTGTAATTGGCCATGAAATTAGTCATATATTAAATAATGATAGTTTTCAGAATTCTCTTCGTACCAGTAAAGAGGGATTAGGTTTAAAACCAAAAAAAAAGACACTCATTGGCTATGGCATTTCCAGAGAAGCTGAAAGTAAAGCAGATATTAAATCCGCAGAGATGCTAATAAATGCAGGCTATTTAAAAGAAACTCCAGTGGAGGCTCATGATTTTTTTGCAAGGCTTAATGGGTATGGCTATGCAACTGAGAAGGATAGCAGTCACCCAGGGTATGAGGAGAGGAGAAAAAATCTTAAAAAGTTCATAGCCAAATATAAAGAAAAAGATTCAGATAATTCAAATAGAACAAATGGTAAGTGGATTTATAACAGGAAAGAAAATACTCTGACTTTCAAAGTTCAGTATTAGTAATTTTTTGCTGAAGTTAATTTATTTATGAAGAAAAATTTGTGATCGTTTTATACGTCCAATCCCTTTAAATACCCCCCCCCAAGGGGGGGAGTTATTAATTTAAAAACTTAATTGATAGTGACTGTATCTCATCAACATTTTTATATCTCTGTGACCACTGCATGCACTTATCTCCAGAGCATTCATTCCTGAACTCCACATTCTGCTTATAGCTATATGTCTTAAATCATGAAATCTTAGATTTTCTAAACCTGCTTTCTTCCTTGCTCTATCAAATCCATTTCTTGCAGATCCCTTTGTCAGGTTTATTACACTTCCCTCTTTGCTTTTAAAGCTTTTGAGAAGTTCTTTTGCTTTATGGGGTAAAGGAACCATTCTCATGGAACTGGAACTTTCTCTTGCCGCACATTCCTTTCTTTGGATATGAAGTCTGTTGTTCTTTAAATCGATATTTCTCCAGTTCAGGCTTAAAAGTTCTGAGCGGCGAAAGCCAGTGATCAGTGCAAGCTTTGTGAGTCTCAGATGATTTGGGTTGGTCATTTGAGACAGTTCATGTAAAAGTCTTTTCTCGTCTTGATCAGTGAAAAATGGTGCTCTAGCATCTCCAGTCCCTCTCACTCTCAGTTGCCTTGCGGGGTTATCTTTTATCCCAGCTCCTCTTTCATCTCTTGCCCAGTCAATCAATACTCTCAATATCCTCAGTTCCCGCATCACTATATTTGGTTTCACCTTAAGTAATCTTTCATCTCGCCAGACGGCAAAATGCCTTATCTGCAGGTCTTTCAGAGGAATATCTCCAAGCCAGCTTTCTGCTGTCACTCTAAGGGGATATTTTTCATTATCCGCACTTCGGTGCATAAGCAGAGGACCATTTATATAGTCATTGATTGCCTCTCCCAGGGTGACGGGGATGTCATTTAAAACCCTTTTTGTTCTCTCTTCGACTGCATCTGCCCAGGATTCCGCCAAGTCTTTGGAAAGAAATGTTTTTGACCTCGGGCCTACATAATTCTTCTTTAATGCAAAATAAGACACTCGAAATGTGGTCAGATAGTGGTCAATTTATATATCCTTTATGAAATTATTGATAGTCTTAAATAAAAGAGGATTGATTAGTTTTTGAATGTCTTCTGGAATATCGCCTAAAAAAGAATATTCTGGAAAGGCTGTTGATCAGAGTATTGATAATTTAAAACCGCTTGAGGATTATTTTGAAAAGAAGCCAAATCTGAATAATGAACAAAAACATGCTGCTTCATCTCCAGAAAAAAATATACTTGTACTTGCTGGAGCTGGTTGCGGAAAGACGAAAACAATTATTGCTCGTGCAGAGTATCTAATAGAAAATCTCTCTCCCGCTAATAAGGTTCATATCTTAACTTTTACAAGGAAAGCCTCCGCTGAAATTGTGCAGAGAGTCAAAAGTAGTCTTGGAGAAAAAGCAGAGGGTTTAAAAGCAACAACATTTCATACTTGGTGTATGTCACTAATTAGAAAAAGTCCAGATCTTTTTGGATGTAGGGATTTCTCAGTTATAGATAGAGATGATCAACTGAGTATATTTAAATTTATTAGAGCAGCTTCAAAATTAGCAAAGGAGCCAAAACTTCCAAGAGCGGGAGACTTATTAGACGCATATTCCTTTACAAGAAATATTGGAGGCACTTTAAAATCAACATTCGAAGAAAATTTTCCTTCATCAATGGGTCTCTTTGAACAAGTAAAAGAAATTGTAATTGCTTATGAAAAGAGAAAAGAGAACTCAAAATATTTAGATTATGACGATATTTTGGAAGTTGTGGCTAATCAAATTATTAACCACTCTGATATTAGAGATTGGGTTGCTTCTCAACAAAGTGATTTATTAATTGATGAGTTTCAAGATACAAATCCACTTCAATGGAAATTAATTAATCCTTTAATCAATAAGATTAATCTATTTTGTGTAGGGGATGATGCTCAATCTATTTATGGCTTCAGAGGGGCAGATTTTGAAAATATCCATAAGTTTAAAGAAAATGTCGAAAATTCTACTATTTTAAAATTAAACAAAAACTACAGATCAACTCAGGAGATACTAGATTTATCAAATTGGCTTTTGGATCAAAGTCATCTTTCATATAAGAAAAAATTAATTGCAGATAGAGGTTCAGGGATAAAACCTCAAGTTCATACTTTTTTAAATGAATGGGATCAAGCTGGTTGGATAGCGGATGATCTTAAAAGGGTTTATGCAGAGGGAAATAAATGGAGAGAGAATATGATTTTAACTAGGACTGGATACTCGGCACGAAGTATTGAAAGAGCATTGATTGAAGCTAAAATTCCCTATGTTTTTATTGGAGGTAGAAAATTACTAGAATCAGCACACGTCAGAGATGTTTTATCTTGTTTAAAAGTTGTTGCTAATCCTAAAGATGATTTAGGTTGGATAAGATTTCTCAAGTTATGGCCAGGCATTGGTGATGTAAAGGCTTCTAACTTATTAAAAGAACTAGAGACATGTAAAGATATCAAAGAATGTACTGAAAAAATAAAAAATGATAGAACGATCCCAAAACAAATTCCTTATCTTCTTGAAGATGTAAGTAAATGTGAGACTCCAAGAACCGCATTTAGAGAATCTGTTATTGGATTAAGAGAGGTATTAGAACAAAATTACAAAGGCAACAATTGGGAAAAAAGAGTTAAGGATTTTTCAGTAGTCGAGCAACTTACCGAAAAGTCAAATTCAATTCTTGAATTTATTGAAGCATATATTCTTGAACCAATTTATGAGTCTGAACTTCTTCCTTTAGAGCCAGTTAAAGATGCTGTAACTGTCATAACAATACACTCTGCAAAAGGTGCCGAATCAAAAAGATGTTATGTAATTAACGTTTCCCCTGGAATGTACCCTTTAACAAGAACACTTAATGATGATTCAGAAGTTGAGGAGGAAAGAAGAGTTTTATATGTTGCTTTAACAAGAGCAAAAGATGAATTGATAATTACAAGATCATTTAATGAGTCAGCGGCATCTGCGCAAAAAGGCAAAGATGATAAAAATGATCTATATTTTCTTGCAAACCTTGAGGATGACTTAATAGAAAATGAAGATCATAGATATTTAGACTCTGAAAATCAATTTAGTGAATCTAAACTGACTAAATCAAGAAATAAACCTTCGACTAGTGTGGATCTTGAATAAATAAACTTTAATTCTCTTTATTCATGATTAATTGAAACTCCCAAATAGTGGTCAAATGTTGCTTAAATTGACCGGACAAATCACGGAGAATTAATCAAAAAATTAGCTATGGCTTGTAAACCTAGTGCTGCACTAGAGCTAATAAGTGCTTTAGGAGCATTAGGTCGCAGGTTCTAAACCTGCAGCTCATTTTGATAAGCTGGATTATTTTTATGATTATCTTTTTGGACGTTGATAAGTGTATAAATTCCAGGCAAAAAATAATATCTTGGCTTAATCTTGAAGTACTTTATTGAATTAAGTTTTTGTTTTGATAGATATTCCTAAATGGCATCAGTTCATGAGACCTTTATTAGAGGTTTTAAAGGAAAATGGCGAAATGCCGCGTCAAGAAGCTATTGATGCTGTTGTTGATAAAGTTAGGTTAAGCGAAGAGCAACTAGGCGTATTAAATGAAGGTAATGGAAAATCTAAAGCTCGTGGAAGAGTTGGTTGGGCTTCATCTTATCTGAGAGTAGCAGGTGCTTTAGATGGGCCCAGAAGAGGTTATTTTGCCCTTGGGAAAAATGCAGAAAGACTTTTAAATCTAAATAGACAACTAACTCAGGCTGATTTAAAACAAATCCCGGAATATCTTGAACATCAGGCAAGAAAAGCTGAAAGAAGACTTAATGGCACTGATTATGTAGAAAATGAAAATGATGATTTAAATGATGATACTCCGCAAGATTTAATTGATAGGGGTATTAAAAGACTTCGTTCTCAGCTTATAGATGATCTTCTAGAACAAATTAAAGCAATTAGCCCTGCCTCCTTCGAAAGTTTAATTTTGCAAGTTCTTGCTCAAATGGGTTATGGGGGAGGTGATCCAAAAAGAATACAAGGGGTACCAAGAGGCCCAGATGGAGGGATTGATGGGAAAATTGATGAGGATAAATTAGGTTTAGATCAGATTTATATTCAGGCAAAGAGATATTCCGAAAATTCTGTTGGAAGACCTACTGTTCAAAGTTTCTTAGGGGCGATGACTGGGGGAGGTTGTAGGAAAGGAGTTTTTGTTACGAGTAGTACTTTCACTTCTGAGGCAAAAAAATTTGCAGATGGATTAAATGATGTCCGTCTGGTTTTGATTGATGGTGTAGATTTAGCAAAATTAATGATTGAACATTCTGTAGGAGTTCAAGTCAAAGAGACGATTAAAGTTGCCAAGATTGATCAAGATTTTTTTAGTGGGGATGAGTAAAGAATAAATTTAATTCAAATTATTTTTAATACTTTTGAAAAATTCTATAAGCTTTTTGAATCCTGAGCTATACATACTATTACCTCTGTCATCTAGCTCCTTATTTTCAGGGACCGATAACCAATGATCCTTAAGTTGATTTAAATCCTCATTCCTAACTAATTCATCGACTGATGAATATTCAGGTTTCATCTTTAATAATTCATTTGTTATTTTATAAACCGCACTCGTATATTTACCAATTGTGCTTTCACTTAGTCCCGTGTCTTTTCTCATCCATTCAGAAAATGGTGCATCATACATGAAAGTTTTTGCAAAACTCAATCTATTCCAAATTTTTATATCGATATTTGAATAAAAGGCATCTAAATTAATTGAACTAAAAACTTCTTCATTAATAAATTTAAAAATTCTTTCAGTAGGAACTTTTCCTTGTGCAATTTCTTGAAATTCTGCAATTATTCTTTCATCACTCATTCCTAGAGCTGATAAAACGGTAACAATTTGCTTGAATGCATTTTCTTGGATAGAACTTTTATCCTCTTCATCTAATACAACGGGCAAAATTATATATCCAAATTTTTTATTTTTTGATAATCTCATCGCTCTCCCTGCTGCTTGAACAATATCAACTTTGCTATGTTTGGGATCAGCAAAAAGAACAGCATCAACTTCTGGAATATCAACTCCTTCGGTTAAACATCTTGCATTTGTAATTAAGCTTGGTTCTTCATATGTGAATCTATTTATTACTTCTGACCTTATGCCAGTGCTAAATTTCCCCGAGATATGAAAAGAATGCAAATAACCATATTTTTCGCTTAATTTATTAACTTCTTCATTTAATTTGCAAAAATCTTTTGCCCTTTTGATATTTCTATGAAAAGAAATAATATGCTTTATATTTTTTTCTTTTATTATCTTTCTTAAGGTTATCAACGCTGCAAATGTTGAAGCATCTGCCTCGAAAGACCATAATCTATTATCCGAAGATAATATTGCATTATTATCTATAAGTTCTTGTATCTGTTTTTTAGAAATTATGGTTGAATAGATTCGATAATCAGAGAGTATAGGGGGATTTTGTTCTAGGGCAGATTTAAATGAAAATTGATCAACAACTTTCCCATAAATTTCTTCATCATCCATTGAAACAATATTCTCAGAATCGCCTTTAAAAACTCTTTCTGTAGCTGTCATAAATAATCTTTTTTTTATCAAAATGTTTGCATCATAAAGAAGTTGAGCAAAAGGTTTATTTTTATTCCCAACTGTTTTATGCGCTTCATCAAAAATGCCAATATCAAAAATAATATTTGATTTTTCTACTGACTCAATTAATTTTTTACCGCTTTGATAAGTAGTAATGACAATTTTAATTTTTTGGGAATTTTTTTGAAGAAAATCAGAAATTACTTCTTTATCAGTGTTTACTTCAATTCCTAAATCAAATGTATTTATTGCAGGATCATCTAAATTTTTAACATCATCATCACTACAAACAGCTATCCAATCAATCTCGATACCTTCACACATAAATTCTCGGGCCCAAGTTTTTAAAGTTTGCTTCACAAGTTGAAGACTAGGAACAACTATTAGTGCATTATTTCCTTTCATATATCTAAAGAACCAATATCCAGTCAAACTTTTTCCTGATCCACAGGGATGAATTAATTTACCTCTTGATTTATTTTTAAAATAAGAAAGACAGTTCTCAAGAGCTATTTTTTGATGTTCTCTAGGTTCGTACTTGTTAAGGGTTACTTTCTGATTATCTAAAATTGAATGGAAATTTTTAAATTCTTCATTGCCTAATTGTGAAAAATCGGAATACGTTATAAAGCCTAATTTTTCTTTATGAACAGTAGAAATTTTTTTACTTACTTCTAACGCAGATGAACTTATTATCCTGTGTCTGATTTTTTGGTAAGTTACATCTCTTTCAGTAATACTAAAAAAAGTACTTACTTCGTCATAAGAAATATTCTTATGGAAATCATCATGATACTTGCATTGAATTGCCCAAATATTGCCTTCATTTGATTCCGCTATAAAATCAACACCAATTTCCGGCCTTTGTAAATCTAATGAATCAAAAACTTTATGAGGGACATTAGAGTGATGCCATAAATTAGTTAATTTACTAGAAAAAATTGGATTATTTATGAAATATAGGGAAGTTAATAATTCAAATACATCACCCTTCTTTTTATTGTTTACTGGATCAGATCCAAGTTTACTAATCTGAGTAGAAAATTCATCCCAATTATGAGATGAAAGCACCAATTCTTTTGTTTCATGCTTTTTAAAAATATCAATATCTTGTACTGATTTTGCAGAAAGCATTTCTTCAAAACTTTTTAATTAATATACATAGAAACAAATATAAAAACAAAAAACATTCTACAAGAAATTTAGAATTTATTTATGCAAAGTGATAAGGCCTAAAGACTATAATTTATATATTTTTTGTATTTTCTTACAAATTCCAAATAAAAAAAGGAGCTAATTGCCCCTTTTTTTATATTGACTGTCAATTTAACTATTACCGGATCTCATAAGTCTTATCAAACGATTTAATTTTTCAACTTCTTCGCTTGTTTTACAAAAACTTTTAGCAAGTGATGGCGAACCAACAATTATCGACAATATTTTGGCTCTAGATATCGCAACATTTAGACGATTAGGTTCCAATAGAAAATCAAGTCCGCGAGGAGCATCTTCTCCTGAACTAGAAGTTAGTGAGAATATAGAAATTAATGCTTCTTGTCCTTGAAAGTTATCAACTGTTCCAATATTTAATTTTTTGTTTAACTTACGCTTTAAGTAGTTAACTTGAACATTAAAGGGAGCAATAATGAGGATATCTTCTTCTGAGATAAATTTTTCTTTGTCGGTGGCTAATTTATATTTTGATGATAAAAGTAGTTTTATAAGTTGTTTAATTTTTTCTGCTTCTTCTTCTGATTTTAAAGAGCAATCTTGATGTCTTACAGGGATAAACATGACACCTGAATCAGGATAGACTTTTTTATCTTTTTCTATATAAGCTTGATCCCAAATGATTTTATTTTCACTATTTTTAGTATTTGGTTTAAGCTTCCCTTGGTAAAAAAGTTCCGATACAACATTATTAATATTAGGTGCCATTCGCCAGCTTATTGGTAGAAAGATACCTTTATTACTTGGAATAACTTCTAATCCGTTCATGAGAAATTGTAAACATGATTGTCCAGAATTATTTGGATGACTTGCCTTAGTAGGCATTGCTAATTGCTGAGTATCTCCTACCAAAAGAATTGATTTAGAGTGTTTTGCGATTGTTAGTAAATTTGCTAAAGCGTATTGCCCTGCTTCATCAACCACTAATAGATCAAATATAGAATCAAACTCTTTACTACAGAATTTAGTGGTTGTTGCACCCATCACAGATACATAGTTGCTTATCTTTTTTGGTGGAAGTGTTATGACATTACTATTTGAAAATATTTCATCTTCTCTAGTGTCACATTTAACTATTTTTTGATTGATATTAAGATCTTGAAAAATAGTATCTATTTTTAAAAGCAAATTATCGATTACTTTATGACTATTAGATGTAATTGCGACTCTATAACCTTTTTGTACTAAGTCAGTAATAACCTTACTTGATAATGTTGTTTTACCTGTACCAGGGGGTCCCTGTATTGCGAATAATATTTCGTTATTTTTAAAAATAAAATCTGAAATATATTTATTAATATTGGCAAGATCTTTTTGAATTTTTTCGTTAACTGGGATTAATTCAGGCAATATATCTCTTTCTAAAAGTTTAATTATTGTTGGCGAGATTGTACTATCACCTCTTACCCACTTTTTTGCCTGATCTAAAAGACTTCTTCTTATACCGCTAGTAAAGTAAGCTTCCTCTACTTTTATTAAACATTCATCAATTGCAAGATTCTTTCCAAGTATTCTTTTACTTTCTTTGAATTTTATAGAGCCTTTCTCACAATCAAGTCCATAAGGTTGCACTTTTAGATTTCTTTCACTTTTTGGTAGATATAATCTTAAGCCCCAGGAATTGTTTGCATCTTTTTCTAATTTAATAGGCTGTTCTGGATTAAAGGAATATTCAATATCTTCTGAACTTTCAACTAAACGTGCTTCAGCAATAACTTCATCATCTTTTAAAAGTGATGATGGATTAACAAAAGATTGCTCAAGCCTATCAAAATATCTCCAATAATTAACATCCTGCTCACGAACTAAAAAGCCCAATAAAGAAGCTAAAACTTTTTGTGTTTCCCAACTCCATCCTCTTGGATTAGGTGAAATTGTTCTGATTTTTTTTTGGTTATTATTGAAATCTTGGATTGGAATTTCATTAAATAATATTGAAGCTTCAATATCAATTTCTCTTGGTTGCTCTTCCTTTTTTTTCTCTTGAATAATATTTTGTTCTTCAATATTTAAGTCTGATTTTAATTTTAAAAGCCATTTATTAAGTTTATAAGTAGAGACCAAATCATCCTTGTTATAAAGTCTTATCTCTTCAAGTATTGGACTTAAACCATCTTCAAGTTTGCCTGGTAAAGAAGGCTCGCCAGAATTCTTCCAAAGTTCATATGCCACCATTGATTCTTCAGCGGATTGCATATCCTCTGTTCTGTTCATGTATAGTTTTTCAACCTTTTTGATTGAGTAGCTTTCTTCACCAAGAATGATTGTGTTCTGAACGACTGGCTGGAGATCTATTAATAAATTATTCCTAAGCCAATCAGTTATTTCAGTCATTCGAGTTAAATAGTTTTGTTGAAGATCTCGTAACGCTACTTTTTCGTAATTTGCATAATGATAAATATGAAGATCAGGGAATTTCTTACGTCTTTTCTCTACCCAATCTACAAATTTTTCAAAACTCAGTTTCTCTTCCTCATCTGTATGCGCCCACCAGTAAAAGTCCTTTATTTCATTATTTTCATCAAGGTAAACCACACCAAATAAATATTCGCGCTTTGTTCCGCGTACAAAATCACGAGCTCCTTCTAAGTCAAACCATATATCTCCTTTACTAGGCTTGGGAAGTTTAAAAAGTCCAAAGGAATTGTTCAAATCTTTCAAAATATATTCTGGAATATTTTCATTTTTTCTTGGTTTAATTTGGATCGCAGCTTGCTTCCTTAATCGCTCAAGAATCTCTGGATTTATCCCCGGTATTTTTGTATTAGGTTTTATGGCAGCAAGTTGATCTATGGATAATATTCCCTCAGACCTAAGCTTGTTACGTTGGGTCTTTAACATGTTGTGCACCAATATTAGATCCCTTTTTTTCTTAAGCCTTTCAGTAATAAATTCTGTCCAATTTGAATGATCACCAGGAATATCTTCAGGTTCTTTATTTGGATCAAAATTTCTTAGAAAAGTCTTATATTCATTTTTTTTAAATTGATACCAATCCCAAAATTTATGAACTTCAAAGCATTCGAAAGATCCACCCCCAAGATAAATTTCAAATGTTTTAGGAAGAAATCCAAGAGTTTCATCAAGTAAGTCACAATAACAAAGAGCCTGAATTATAAATTTGATATTCACATTTGATGCGAGTTTGCATTCGATCGGTACATAACTAAAAGATCCAAGTTTCGATGCGATTTCTACTCTTTTAAGCAGATCAACTGCTCCTCTTATTTGATCATTATTAAAACTAGCTTGATATATAAAATCATAACCATGGATCATTGCATCAAAAGATTCTTTATAGTCTGCGTTTGATTGTTTACCTTTAAGTCTTTTAACTTGAAAATTTTTGTTTAGTAAATTTTTTATTAATGTCTCTTCATGTCTAATTCCATCGTTTTTGAGTATTTCATTAAATGGATCTTGTTTAAGCTTTTCTCCTTTAAATAGTTTGCGACGATCTAATTCATTCCACCAAGCAGCTAAGGGACTTTGACAATACAATGCTAATTCACCTGGAGTGAAAGATCTTATTCTTGATTGATTAATCATATTCTGCCTCCAAAATCTCTTTGTTTAAAAAACTTTCTAATTCATTCTTGAGAACACTTTTGATAAACAATTCAAAATTCCTTTCAATTTTTTCTGTTATGGGAATAATATTAATTGTGACTAATTCTCTCCCATTTTTCTTAGTAGAACTTTTAAATAGTTTTAATCCATAATCTAGTAATAATTCTTTGACAATTCTCTCGAAATCTAATTGATTAATTTTAGATTCCATCGAATTTTCAATTAATTGTTGTTTATTTAGAGTTACAAGATGATTCACATGTTCTTTTAATTTGAATTCATCTTCCAGGGATAAATCAATTTCGCGATACATAAAAAAAATATTAGCTTCTTTACTACTAACCGATATGAGATCTTCTTGATTTCGATTCCTGGGATAACAACATAAAGGACTCTATTTTAAATTTTTCATGCTAATTTTTGTATAATAAAAATTTAAATTTTTTATTTAAATAAGAAATTTATATTTTTAGTTACAACTTGCAAAAGCAGAAAAATATTTAGAAAATTTATTTCTTGAAAGTTTTATTTTGTAAAATTTTGTTGACACTAAAATCTAATATATTCAAAATTTTTTGACATTTAATATTGAATTTTAAAAATATCCCGTATCTTAATTAGGTTTTGTTTGCCTCAATTAAATTACTTTTTTAGTTATTTCCATTTTTAGGGTTAGAAAATAAAACACATTGGATCGGTGATAAATTTAAGTTTTAATTTCCAACTAAAATTAGGTGCTTTATAACCGTTCATTTTTGCTTGTTCATAATAATTACATGATTCTCTAAGTTCACCAGCGGCATATTTTCTTCTGGCATTTGCAATAAGAACTTTATTTTCTGTATTCTTTAGAAAATCTTCAGAAATATTTGGTAAACAGTTTTCTTTAACCCACAAAGTTGCTCTTTCACTTTTGTTTTCGATTGCTTTCTTCCAATCAGAACAAGCACCCTCAGCATCACCAATATTTGATTTAAGAATTCCTCTAATAGCATATGCATTTTTTAATTCAATATCTTTATTGATTGCTCTTGAATAATCTTTTATAGAACTTAATTGATGTCCAAGTTTCCAATTCACGATTGCTCGATTATATGAAGCTATACCATGATTAGGATTAATTTCTAATGCTCTATTCAAATCATCCCAAGCTCCAGGGTTATCTTTAATCTGATGTCTTGAGAATGCTCTGTTGAGAAATGCGTAAAAATTGTTTGGGTTTAGTCTTATTGCCTCAGTAAAATATTCAATTGCTAGTTGATGATTATCAAAGTCACTTTGTATATAACCATCTAAAAGTAGTTCTCTTGATCTTTCTAAATCCACGACATTCTTATTATTTGTTGCAAATATTTCATATGGCACCGAAAGCAAAAAAATTAAGAAAGATATTAGAAAAATTGGTCTAATTTTTTTCATGGATTCTTACTTTTTTAGTAGATCGATTATTTATTATTAGATCGATTAATCTTTGGGATTCAAGTTTAACCTCAGGGAAAATATTCTTTTGAAATAATTTATGCATTTTTTCGGATAAATATCCAAACGCGATCACTACATGATCTGTATTATGCCTTTGAATAATTTGTCTTGATATTTTCATTCCATGTTTGCTTAAATACTTCTTTATAAAATAAAAATTGTTTTCAGAGTCAAATTTAAGAAGCATTAGTTCTTTAAACATTTCTTCTTTGTTTAGTTTGGAAATTTTAAGTTCGAATTTTTTTAATTCCAGTTCTATTTCATGGGGCATTGCAGTTACTCGGTCCATAATATAAAAATTGACTTATTTAGATTTAACCGATTTAAATACTTTTTTATTCCTATCCAGGCATATCAAAATATTTACTGTTCCAAAAAATAATTTTTATTACTTTAAAAAAATAGTTATTGAATATTTTTTAATGTTGGTTAGTCCTTTACAAAGAAAAGAATTTGAGAATTGGATCGGCAATTCTTCTATAAAAGAACCTGAAAGAAAAAACTTTTTTAATTGGATAGTAAATAGTCCAGTACAGATTCATATTCTAAGAATACCTCCAGTAAGATGCTCTATAAAAAAAGGTTGGTGTATAGGTTATTACAACGGATATGTCTTTGACATAACGGTATCTATCGATAATTTTGATTGGATGAATTATATCAACAAAGAGTACAAATATATTTCTATCGATTCAGAGGTAATTAATTACTTAAATTGGATTGGAGATATTCCAACTAGTCGTTTTTCTATAGATCAGCGAACTGGATATTTTGATAAAAAAGCACATAAAAAAATAAGTGTATATTTAATTAAAGAGGATGAAAAATTTTATGAGATAGAGGCAGATAAACAAGCAAGTTAACTAATTGATGTTATTTATTAATTAAGCAAGCCTATTCATAATGAAAAAATATTTAATTTCTGGTTTAGTTGATACTTATAGAATCAAATTAAATTTGTTTGCTACATCTCCAAATAGTGCAGTAAGTATTTTTAAAAATAAATATCCAAATGCAGAGGATATTTATGTGATACAAGATTTATTTAAGAGAAAATAATATATTAATTTCTTTTAAAAGTTCGAATGAGGTTCGAATGGAATTTTTTGTAAAAAATAAAACCCTTGCTATTGCTAGCAAATTGCATCTCGCGCACTTTTCATTAGCCAGTAGTTAGTTTTCTTTTGTGGCATGGGATATCGGCGAAAATATAGGTTTGAATAAAGTGTGAATAACTATTTCAGATATGAATTTATTTTCCAAAAAGTTCCTATTTAGGAAAGTGATGGGTGAAAAAAAAGATTTTTACACAAAGAACGCTATTTTAAAATAAGAACTTTCAAACTTCTTTAACTTTTAGGAATGAGATATTCATGGCGTGAGATTAGAATAAATGCTTATAAGTTTTCGAAAGATTGGGCGGGTAAAGGTTATGAAAAGGGACAAAAACAAATTTTCTACTACGAATTCTTTCAGATTTTTGGAATTAAATTCCAGCGTGTTGCACTTTTCGAAAAATATGTAAAAAAGCTAAATAACAAAAAAGGATTCATTGATCTTTTCATGCCTGGTAAAATGCTTGTTGAACAAAAAAGCAAAGGTGGCAACTTAATTGATGCTCATGATCAAGCGATAGAATATTTTGAAGGATTGAAAGATCATGAGTTACCCGATTATGTTTTATTGTCTGATTTTCAGAATTTTGAACTATATAATCTTGTAGAAAAATCAGTTTCCAAATTTAAACTTTCAGAATTATCTGAACATATTGAAAAGTTTGGCTTCATAGTAGGAGTTGAAAAAAAAGTATTTCAAGATCAAGATCCAGTAAATATTAAAGCAGCCTCACTTATAAGTGATCTGTATGATGAGTTATCAATTTCTGGATATCGAGGGGAAGAACTCGGACAATTTTTGATAAGGATTGTTTTTTGTCTTTTTGCTGACGACACAGGTATTTTCGAACAAAGAGGTCAATTCTATGAATTTATCGATACGAAAACAAAAGAAGATGGTTCAGATACTGGAGAGTTTCTATCAAAACTTTTTGAGGTATTAAATACTCCTTTAGATGCAAGATACAACACTCTGGATGATGATATTAATCAATTCCAATACGTTAATGGGGAATTATTTGCCGAAAGATTAAGAATACCCTCCTTTAATTTTGAAATGCGACAAAAGTTACTTAAGGCTTCAGCTTTTGACTGGTCTCAAATTTCTCCAGCAATTTTTGGCTCACTATTTCAAACTGTCATGGAAAATGAAAATAAAAACTTAAGAAGGAAAATTGGTGCACACTACACGACTGAAAGAAACATATTAAAAGTTATTAAACCTTTATTTATGGATGAATTATGGACAGAGTTTTTAAAATTAAAACAACGGAAAGATAGCGGTAGGAAAAAAGATTTAAAGTTATTCCAAAAAAAATTGTCTGAATTGAAATTTCTTGATCCTGCTTGTGGGTGTGGCAATTTTCTTATTATTTCCTATAGAGAGCTGCGAAAACTTGAAATTGAAATTATCAGAGAAATATATACTCATGAAGAGGGTTCTGTTCAACTAGCATTTGATGCAAAATCATTATCAATGATTGATGTAGATCAATTTTATGGATTTGAATTAGAAGGATTTCCATCAAAAATTGCAGAAGTTGCAATGTGGATGATGGATCATCTTATGAACAATCAACTTAGTTTGGAATTTGGTCAGACATTCATAAGACTTCCTCTTTCAAAATCGCCACAAATATTTAATTGCGATGCATTAGAAATTAATTGGAATGACTTTTTGGGTTATGAAAAATGCAATTATATTTTTGGTAATCCGCCTTTTGTTGGTCAAAAGTTTCAAAGTGAGTCTCAAAGAAAACAATTACAAAGAATCTGTAAAACAGCAAAATGTGGGAAAACTATTGATTATGTCAGCGCTTGGTTTTTAAAAGCTTCTGAATTTATGAACAAAGGAAATTGTCAAATAGCTTTTGTTGCAACAAATTCAATTTCTCAAGGAGAGCAAGTTTCACAATTATGGCCAAATCTTTTTCGGGAATATAAAGTACTGATAAATTTTGCACATAGAACTTTCGCATGGGGTTCAGATGCTAGAGGAAAAGCTAACGTTCACGTTGTAATAATTGGTTTAATAAATGAGTCAAATGAATCTAAGAAGAAAAGCCTATACTCTTATGATGATATTGAAGGTGATCCAACTATATCATTTCATAAAAAAATTTCTCCTTACCTTATTGATGCTTCAAAGTTAAATAATCCAAATATAACAGTCAAAACATCTACTAAACCTATCAATGGTCTTCCAATTTTGAAATGTGGTTCTAAACCAGTCGACGGCGGTAATTATATTTTTAAGGATGGTGAGAAAGATTTATTTATAAATAAAGAACCTCTAGCACAAAAATTCATAAAACCTTTTATTGGTAGTAAAGAATTTATTAATGGCGGGCAGAGATGGATACTTACGCTAAAGGATGCTATGCCTAATCAAATTTCTGAAATGCCTAATGTCAAAGATCGCATTCAAAAAGTAAAGGAATTTAGATTATCTAAAACAAGGGAGGCTACAAAAAAACAGGCAGCAACTCCGTTGCTTTTTGAAGATAACGTTTTACCAACCTCGCCTTTTCTTGCTGTTCCCCAATGCAGTGCAAACAAAAGAGAATACATTCCTATTGGATGGCTCGAACCTCCAATTATTCCTAGTGATAAATTAAGAATTATCCTTAATGCCAAAAAATATATTTTTTCAATATTAGTATCTTCAATGCATATGTCTTGGGTAAGACATTTTGGGGGAAGAATTAAAAGTGATTTTCAGTATTCGGTTCATATTTTATATAATAATTTCCCCCTTCCTAAAAATTTAGACAACCATATAAATAAATTGAACTTATCAGCTGATGAAATTTTAAAAGAAAGAAATCATTTCCCAAATATTCCTCTTTCAGATTTATACGACCCTATTTCAATGCCAACTGACTTAAAGAAGTCACATATTAAAAATGATAAATTAGTCGAAAAAATATATAGAAAAAAACCTTTTAAATCAGATCTTGAAAGAGCTGAATATTTACTAAATTTGTATGAAAAACTTTATTGCTAGGCGTTCGAGTCATATTTATAGTTTTGTTCATGCAGCTTTAAGGCCATTTTTTTGTGCCAAAGAAAAGGATTTGGTGCCCTGCAGTCTTAAAAGTCGCGGAATATTATTAGCCACAATCCCTATTTTGTTTGTCGGGAGCAGGGCGGCCATGAGATCAGATTTCTCCTGATCTTCGTAACCTGCAGCGGTTAGCACTTGCAGGTTTGGGAATATATCATCATGACGATCTTGGCTTGTATCAATAAGCTCATCTTGCTTGCCACCCATTGAAAAAATTACGATAAAGTTTTTCGGTATTTTGCCTTCTTTGTTTGCTTTTTTAAAATCAGATACCTGCTTGGAATAAGTGTAAAATAAAATATTTGGATTGTTCTCAGCAATATCAAGCCAATCTAAAAGATATCGGTAAGAGAAAAAGTCGCCAGCATCGTGAATTCTGACAGCTTTTCCTCCTGAAGTGACCCACCAGTCAAAGTCCTGTCTAGTTTCCCAGTCAAAAGAATGTGCCTCGCCTGTTGGTCTAAATTTTTTCGCTTTGAGTTCATTTTGGAGTTTTTGCTTCCAGGCAAATGGGTCACTCATATACTCTTCCAAGTTTTTTGTGTGCGCGTTGACGACAGGTCTAAACGTATATCGCCCAGTCCTTGCGTAACACAACGCTGCACAAATCCCAGCATTGGGACAGGTTTTTATACGGCCGAACTTGTCACTTTTGGCCACCAATGCGGGAATTGACCATACAAAAATACCCAGACCTGCAAGTTCAGAGTTGCCTTTTCGGAGTAGGTCCCGTTTTTGTGTGCTCATGTACTTATAGTTGTGTCTTTGGGTGAGCGGTGGAGTTTATTTTTTTTCGGATATTAGGATTAATTTAATCTATATTTTAATTAGTAACTTTATAAGGTTAACAATTTCTTAAAAAAATAAAACCCCACTGCGCATGTACAAAAACCTAATTAATTTTCTTATGGCTATATAAATGATTAGGTCTTCCATTACCATTTTTTTGATCTTGTCTGATTATTATTTCTTCTGAAAATAAGTGCCTCAATATTCTTCGTGTATGTTGCTCACTAAAGCCTATATTATTTGAAATATCTTTTAAATCTAAATAATCGTTTTTCTGTTTTAATAATTCTAAAATTTTATGTCGACATATCTAGATATATCTGGCTAATAATCAATTTTAATCAATTTCTTATAACTTCTATTGTAGCAATGCTTTTGGCCATGCCCTCGTCGGGACTTGAACCCGAGACCTCTCCCTTACCAAGGGAGTGCTCTACCGCTGAGCTACAAGGGCAATTTAAAGTGGGCCGGGTTGGATTTGAACCAACGTAGGCAGAGCCAGCGGATTTACAGTCCGCCCCCTTTAACCACTCGGGCACCGACCCCCACTATTTGAACTTATCAGTTAATGGACACTTTGTGTGAAATTGTTTTGGTTTTTTTGTTTCTTTCTAGATAGCATTTGTAAAGAAAAGACTTTATTGATGATGAATATTTTATTGATAAATGGCCCAAATTTAAATTTATTGGGAACTAGAGAACCTGAAATATATGGTAAAAAAACATTGAGTGATCTAGAAAAAGATTTAACTAAAGTTGCTAAAGAAAAGAGTATTAATCTTGAATGCTTTCAAAGTAATCATGAAGGAGAAATAGTAGATAAAATTCAGGAGTCTGTTAAAAATATCCAAGGTATTCTTATAAATGCTGGCGCTTTTACTCATACCTCGATTTCTATTCGTGATGCTTTAATTGGATCAAAAATTCCATTTGTAGAGTTACATATTTCAAATATTTATAGTAGAGAAGACTTTCGTAAAGAATCTTTTCTTACAGATAAAGCCATAGGAATAATTAGTGGCTTCGGCATATCAAGTTATTCCCTAGCTCTTGAGGGTATTATTGGGTATTTAAGTAGTAAAGATTAAATGCTAGTCGATTTTAAAAGGCCTTCTTCACAAATTAAATATTTATCCTCATTAACCTCAGATGAGTGGATCAAACTCGCATTATCTAATCCAAAAGATATTCTTATAGACCATGCTCATTGTGAAAGAAAAGCAGCTGGAGTAGCTATTCAATTGATGTTTAGATATCCATCAGAACCAAATCTGGCAGAAGTTCTAAGTCCAATTGCGAGAGAGGAATTAGAGCATTTTGAAAAAATACTTTATTTTTTAAAGGATCTTGGTCATTCTCTTGAGTCCTTAAAACCTCCTCCATATGGTGCCGAGTTGTCAAAGAATATAAGAAAGGAAGAGCCTAATAGAATGCTTGATAGTTTCTTAATCGCAGGACTGATTGAAGCAAGAAGTCATGAAAGATTAGGTTTGCTAGCTCTTAATTGTGAAGACGAATCCTTTAAAGCCCTTTATGAGTCTCTGCTTGAGAGTGAGGCAAGACATTTTGGAGTTTATTGGAAATTAGCGCAAACTAAATTTCCTAAAGACCAAACTTTTATAAGGTTACAGGAATTATCTAAAATTGAGTCAGAAATTCTTGCTGAGACTTTTATGATGCCAAGGGTTCATAGCTAAAAATAATAAGATTAAGAATGTTAATAAAAAAAATTTTTGCAGTTTTTAAAGGTTACAAAAATGATTCAGCATCATTGACCATCGTTGGTGTTGGCCCTGGAGATCCATCGCTTTTAACAATTGCTGCCGTGGATACAATAAAAAAAGCTAAAGTTATAGTTTTTCCAATATCAGATGATAATAAAAAGAGTTTTGCCGCAGAAATAGTCAAGAAATATACGAAATTTAAAAAAAATATACCTATTATCTTTCCAATGGCAAGGAAGGATTTTGATCCTGATGAAATATGGTCTAATGCTGTAGAGAAAATTGTGAAATTTATAAAAAATGGTGAATCAGTTGTTTTACTTTGTCTTGGAGATACTTCATTATTTGCAAGTTCTTCGAATATTTTGAGGATAATAAAGCATAATTATCCAGAAATCACTACCAAAACCATACCTGGTATTTCCTCTGTGTCAGCGGCAGCGGCTTTGAATGATTTTGATTTAGTGAAAAAAAACGAGACCTTGATCATTAAGGAATGCCCTTCTTCAAATTTAGAAATAACCTCACTAATAAGGGAATGCAAAGGAAAGAGAATAGTGTTGGTTATTATGAAAGTTGGGAAAAGATGGAATTTAGTCAGAGATATTTTAAAAAAAGAGCATATCATCAATACAACATTAATAGCTTTAAGTGTTGGTATGCCTGATCAAATTATTCAATATGCTTCACAGTACAAAGAGGCTTTTATGCCTTATTTTTCATTAATTTTGATAAGATTCGATTAATGAATAAAACAGAAAATTTTGCAGAAAATCAATTTACTTGGCAAATATGTAAGAAATTATTATTGATCGTTCTTGAAGATAAGGTTAGTGATGTTTTTGTTTGCGAATTAGTTTGGGAAAGACTTTTTTATATTAGAGATTCACCTACAAATGATTGGGTCTCTAGTTTATTAACTCCTACTTATTGGTCAGGAAAATTTGTAAAAGCTCCTCAAATCATTTCAGAGCGAAACGCATCAGTACATTTGACTCGGTCTATCCCAAAGGAATATAAGCAGGGATTGAAAAATTTTCTTAATTTTAAGGGCTATAGGATTAATGAACTCTATCCAAGGAGAACTAGAAGAGCGACCGCAGTAAATTGGTTGATCTATTGGGCTCTTGAAAATGATTGCTTTTCAAATAATGATGTTGAGATACCAAGGCCTAGTTCACCACCTTCTAATCCAGTAAAGGGACATTTTGGTGATCCAGAAATCAAATAAGTTTCTCTGAATAAGGTAAATGATTCTATTAAAGGTATAGTTGTAATGGATAGTACTTTCTTTGGAGAGAAGAATTGATTCTCCCTACAATAGCAATTATCGGAAGACCTAACGTTGGGAAATCTACCTTAGTTAATCGTCTTTGCCAAAGTAATGATGCAATAGTGTTTGATAAGCCTGGTGTCACAAGAGATAGAACTTATCAAAATGCTTCATGGGGAGGTAAGGAATTTCAAATAGTTGATACTGGAGGTTTAGTTTTTGATGATGATAGTGAATTTCTCCCAGAGATAAGAACGCAAGTTTTCTTGGCACTAGAAGAGGCTTCACTCGCTTTACTGGTGGTAGATGGAAATCAAGGAGTTACTGATGGTGATTTGTCAATCGCAAAATGGTTGAGAAACTCAAGCTGTAAAACAATTGTTGCTGTTAATAAATGCGAATCGACTACTCTTGGAATCTCTTTAGCTTCAGAGTTCTGGAAATTAGGATTGGGTGAACCTTATCCTGTTTCGGCTATTCATGGTTCAGGTACTGGAGATCTTTTAGATCTCGTTATTGGTGAACTTCCTGAAAATAATATCCTTGATGATGAAGAAAAGATAATGATGTCAATTATTGGTAGGCCTAATGTTGGTAAATCTAGTTTGTTAAATTCAATCTGTGGAGAAAAAAGAGCAATAGTTAGTGACATTAGTGGTACTACAACTGATTCAATAGATACGCTTATTAAAAAAGGTGATAATCATTGGAAAATTATTGATACTGCAGGGATTAGAAGAAAGAAAAATGTTAAATACGGCACTGAATTCTTTGGTATTAATAGGGCTTTTAAATCTATAGATAGAAGTGATGTTTGTGTTTTAGTTATAGATGCTATTGATGGAGTAACTGATCAAGACCAGAAGCTGGCTGGGCGCATAGAAGAACAAGGCAGAGCTTGCATTATTGTTGTAAATAAATGGGATCTTGTAGAAAAAAATAGTTCAACAATTTATCAAGTAGAAAAAGAACTTAGATCTAAACTTTATTTTTTACACTGGTCAAAAATGATTTTTATATCTGCCCTAACTGGTCAAAGAGTTGATAATATTTTTGAGCATGCTCTTAATGCTGTAAATCAACATAGAAGAAGAGTTACAACATCTGTAGTTAATGAAGTACTTAAAGAATCAATCAGTTGGAAAAGTCCTCCAACTAAGAGAAGCGGCAAGCAAGGTAGGCTTTATTACGGTACTCAAGTAAAGAACAAACCTCCCACTTTTACTCTTTTTGTAAATGACCCTAAATTATTCGGAATAACTTATAGAAGATATATTGAAAAACAAATTAGAGTAAATTTAGGTTTTGAAGGAACACCCCTCATTTTACTTTGGAGAGGAAAACAGCAAAGAGCTTTAAATAAAGAAGTCGAAAGAGAAAATATTGAGTTAATTCAAAAAGATTAATGAATTTGCTTACCAAATTTTCTGTTGGTCAATACGTTCATGGTAATAGCAGTTGGCTAAGAATTATAGATAGTAGATTAAAAATAATTATGGTAATGATATTTTTAATCACTCCAATTTGGGCAGGTCCAATATGGAGATTGAGTTTAGTGGGTTTTTTACTATTAATTACTTTTTTAAGTTTATTGCCATCTAGAGTATGGTGGCGATCATTATTTTTTCTCTCATGTTTGTCAATATTAATTGGATGTATATCAATACTTGCCTCGTCTGATATTCAATCTCTTGATGGCTACTTAAGAAATCCCAATGAGTTGCAAGTAGTACTGGAAAGCCAAAAAGAATGGAATATTTTGCAAATTCCTTCGCAGAAGATATGGTTTATTAATTTTGGTCCCTACAACTTATCAAGAAAAGCTTTTGAATTAGGAATAAAAACCTCAACCTTGATTTTTACCGTTATTCATAGTGTTAATTTGATGCTTTTAACCACATTGCAAGAAGACATTGTATGGGGATTAAGTTGGTTTATGTATCCATTAAGAAAGATTGGATTGCCTACTAGTAAGTGGCTTTTTCAGTTGTTAATTGCATTACGTTTTATTCCTCTAGTGCAGGAAGAATTTCAAAATATCATTAAATCAGTGTCAGTTAGATCAATAAATTTGCGAAGTTTAGGACTAAAGAAATCCTTTAATGTTTTATTAATCTTAGTGGAAAGGTTATTTCAAAATATATTCCTGAGAATTGATCAAGGCGCAGAATCATTGCTTTCTAAGAAAGAAATTATTATAAAAACTAATAGATTTAGAACTTTTTATCCTTCTAAATCTATTAGTGTAATTGTTAATACATTATCGATATGTTTTGTTTGCATAGCAATTTTTCTTAGAAAACAGTATGGTGCATTATAAATAATTTAATATTTAAGTTTGAGTTCCGAGCGTTATTTAAATCATCCAACATTTGGTATGTTGTACCAAGTCTCTCCTGGAAATGATGGAAGAGATATTTATGCAACCTTATATGCACAAAAAATGTTTTTTTTGGTGGAAATCAAACAGAGAGAAGTTATCTTTGAAGTTATACCTTATTTAGATGCCCGTAATCAGGCCGAAGTAAATCTTCAAAAAGCTAGAAGAAAAGGATCTGAAGATCTATCTAAATGGGAAAATTTATTCAAACAAACTTTCCTTTAAAAGGTGAACCCTTCAAATTATTTAAAAATAAAAAATAAAATCCCATCAAATGTAAATATTCTTGCAGTAAGTAAAGGATTTAAAAGTCAAGAAATCAAGACTATTCAAAATATAGGTCAGAATGATTTTGGTGAGAGTAAGTTTCAAGAGGCTTTTGAGAAGCAATTAATCCTAAAAGATCTTAAACAAATAAGATGGCACTTTATTGGACGAATACAAAGTAATAAGGTTAGAAAGATAGTGAAAAATTTTAAATATATTCATTCAGTAGATTCATTTGAAAAGTTGCAAAAAATTTCTAATATTTCATTTGAAGAGAAGAAAAATCCATTAATAATGCTGCAGGTTAAGTTTAGTAATGACCCTACTAAAGGAGGTTTTAATCCTGAACTTTTAATATTGAAATGGAGAGAAATTAAAGAATTGAAAAATATCACAATAACCGGTTTGATGACTATTAATCCTAAAGGACTTAGCTCTAAAGAAAAATTAGCATTGTTTAAAAAATGTCGCTCTCTAGCGGATTCACTTCAACTGCCAGATTGTTCAATGGGAATGTCAGGGGATTGGGAGGAAGCTATTGACGCTGGATCCACTTGGTTAAGATTAGGATCTTTAATTTTTGGAGATAGATCTTAATTAGTTATTTTTTATAAAAATCTTATCTATAAACTTGCAGTAAAGTACAAGTAACGTTATTTAAGTATAGGTAGTTTATTCATTTAAAAAATGAATCTATTACTTAAGGTTCTTATACCTTAGTAATCAATTTCAAGAGGATTTAAAAGGTGTCACTTATTTCTAAATTAAAGGCAGTTGTTGCAGGGGATGAGTATCTCGATGATGATTTTGATGAGTTGGATTATGCATCAGAGGATGAATTAAATGATATTAATGATTTCAAACAAAATCAAAGAAATTCTAATGCCCTAGCAAGTTCAAATCCATTCGATTTTATGAATAACAACAGATCATCAAAAGTAGTTGGAATGCCAGGGATCTCCAATTCATCTTCAGAAGTAAGCTTAATGGAGCCAAGAAGTTTCGATGAGATGCCTCAAGCTATACAATCATTAAGAGAGAGAAAAACTGTAATTCTTAATTTAACCATGATGGATCCTGATCAGGCGCAAAGAGCGGTTGATTTTATTGCTGGGGGGACATATGCAATTGATGGGCATCAAGAGAGAGTGGGTGAAAGTATTTTTCTTTTTGCTCCAAGTTGTGTAAATGTAACTAGTTCTTCTCCAGAAGAAGCTTCTCCTTCTAATGTGTCTACGAATAATACATCACAATATAGTTTGGAAAAAAACACTGCTCCTGAACCAGCATGGGGTAATTCTAAATTAAGTGCTTATTCATGATTAATCTGTGACTCATAAAATTGCGATTATTGGTTTTGGAAATATTGCAAAAGCTATAATTACACCTTTATTAGATAAAAAATTAATTAAGCCAGAAAACGTTTATTGTGTTGTAAATTCAAAGAAAAGTTTAGAACATATAAAAGAAAATTATAAATATAATATAAATATTTTTGATTCAAGTTCTAAAGACTCAAAAATAGTTTGGGATTGTAAAGTTAAACTTCTTTCAGTCAAACCCCAGCATCTTAAAGATATTGCTGAGGCAGATAATATAAAAACCAAGGACAATTTATTAGTTTCAATTCTTGCGGGAGTTTCAATAAATCGACTTACTCAAAAATTTCCAAACCATAAATGTGTGAGAGTTGTTACGAATATTCCAATAACTGTAGGAAAGGGTTTAACAGGAATTGCATGGGGTGAAAAAATCACAAAAGATCAGAAACAATTTACAAAAGAATTATTTCAAAATACTAGTAAGATTTATGAATTTACTGAAGATTCCCTTGATATATTTTTAGCTTTAACTTCATCAGGTCCTGCAATTATTGCTTTAATTATAGAAGCACTAAGTGATGGTGGTTTGAGTGGTGGATTACCAAAAATGCTTTCTGAAGAACTTGTTATGGAGATGATACTAGGAACTATCAGTCTAATAAAAGAAGAAAAACTAACTACTTCTGATGTTAAAAATTTAGTAACCTCTCCAGGCGGAACTACTATTTCTGCTTTAAGGGTTTTAGAGAAAAAGAGTATAAGGTCGGCATTAATTGAATCAATAGTTTCGGCTAGAAATCGAAGTAAAGATTTTAGTTAGTTTTTGCAATTATTTCTTAAGTTCATATAAGCTTTCTCAAGCGAATTTATATTTTTAGAAATTGTATACCTTTCAAGTACTCTCTCTCTAGCTTTCTTCCCAAGATCTTTTGTGAATGAAGGGTGTTCTACCAGAATTGGGATTATAGTTTTTAGTTGTTCAGCCACATTATCAGTTGAAATTACTATTCCTGCTCCATTATCCAAAACTTCACCATCAGCACCAGCATCTGTTGCTACGCATGCAGTACCAGTAGACATTGCCTCTAGAAGTGATAATGACAAACCCTCTACTAAGCTTGGTAAGAAAAATACTTCTGCTATTTGCATTATCGCTACTCTAGTTTCTAAATCTAATTCGGCACCCCACCAAATTAATTGCTCTTTACTAATGTTAGAAAAACTATTTTCAAGTGTTGACTTCATTGGTCCATCTCCAACAATAACTAATTTGCAATTATTTTTTTTTGTTTGGCGCCAAGAACGTAAAAGTGATTCGATATTTTTCTCACTTGCAATCCTTCCCATATATAAAAAGATTCTTGCATTGCCAAGCTTATTTTTTACCTCATCATATTTTTTGTTTCTTTCGCAAAAAGGTTCCCAAATATTTTCATCAACTCCGTTTGGGATAATTATTTGTTTTTCTTTTGGTACTCCAAATTTCTCAAGAACATTTTTCTGAGGTTCTGAGAAAACGACTATTTTGTCGAACTTGGATAGAGATGGAGCATATAGTTGATATGTTAGTTGTTGAGTGCTTGCAGTTAAATTTCTATTATTAGCGTCGAATGCTGGGTGAAATGTTCCTATAAGTGGGACATTAACTTCATTACAAATCTCTGGGAGTCTAAAATCTAAAGGAGATAAAGTTAGACTAGCATGTACGATATCTGGTTTTAATTTTTTCAGTGATAATCGTAGCTCTTTTTCTGCTCTTGGAGAAGGTATAGTATAAACTTGGGACTTGATTAAATATGGGAGACTTACTTCAGGATCATTTGCCAGAAATAATGGTTTTGATGAATTTGAAATAGATGGATTATCGAAATGAATAAAACTAATTTTATGTCCTCTGGCCTTTAATTTTTCCGTAGTTGCATTACCATAAGATACATTCCCACAGAATGGAGATTTTTTACCCAGCCACGCAATATGAACCAAATTAATTGAATAAACTATTTATTAAGTTAACAGTCAAAGTACCCAAGGTCATAATTTTAAAATTTGTTAATGTTGAATCATGCTAACTATATAATTCTCTCAGGATTTTTAGTGAAGATAGATCTTTCTCTAATTGAGCAGATATCCAAGTTTCAATAATAAATAATATTTTAAGCCAAACTTTTTTAGGCCCTAATAATTCCCCATTGGATTTTATTGGTAATTCTGGAAAAAGCAGTCTCTGTAATAAGGCGACTTCAGATGAATTTATTTTAAGGTTACTTTGAGGATCTTCGATAGATGAAAAGCCTTCATTTGGCAAAAAATAACAACTCCATTCCCAATTTCCTAAAGGCGGAATAATAGGAGCGCCTGTTTTACAGCAGTGATGAATTGGTAAATTAATCCCCCCGATAGCTAATAGATGAATTAATGATTGAATACTCATCGAAAGTATTTTAATATCTTCTTCTTTAGATTCCTCATATAAAGAAATCCTATCTAAATGAGCAAGAACACAAGATAAATAGTTTTGTTGCCGGTCATTATTTCCTACTAATAAAAATGTTAATTCAGTTATTGCCTGTGCAGCTGCAAGGCATTCAATATTTTTCCCCAAACCAGAATAGCTTTTTAATATTTTAAGTTGACGTACAGACTTAAGATTTCTTTTGCCAAAAATCTGCAAACTTAAATATGTTAAAGGAGTAGCGGCGGCAAGACTACTTTTTGGTCGTCGAGCACCAGGTACAGCTAATCGAATAATTCCTTGCTCGTCGGTAAGAATAGTTATTAATCTATCGTTTTCTCCTAATGGAGAAGCTTTAATACAGAGACCTTCTAGTCTGCACTCACCAGAACCAGACATTTAAATAACTTTTACTTCTTGAAAAATTTCATAAAAATTAGAAGTTCCCACGCTACTAATACCATTATCAAACAAATCAATAACTTGTTTCAATTTTTTTACGCCACCTACTACTTTAATTTTATTTTGGGAGCCTGTTATTTTTAGTATTTCAGCCACATCATTCAATGTAATAGGAGGCCCAAACCCATCTCCGAATTGAAAATTTTTTATTCCTAATTCCAAACATATTTCTATAGCATTATACAAAACTTCTTCTTGAAGTTTTGATTTATTTATGATTATTGAAACTGGTAATCCAGATAACTTAACTTGATCAATTTCAGCGGCAAAAGTTTCTAAATTTCTCTTAGATAAATTAATAAAGTTTGGGATATATTCAATTCCGTTTGCACCTTTATCTTTTGCAAAAATAACTAATTCTTCAATAAAGGAAACTGGTAAATCTGCTAAAGGGTAAGAAATTAGTGCATTTATGTTTGCGCTGTAATTGCTTAAACGATTTTTAAAATGATCTAAATAATTCAATGAAGTAGAAATATTCTTGATATTATAATTTTTTATTAAATCGCAATTCGTGCAGAAATCCTCCCAAGTTAGATAGGGGTTAATGATAATTGCATGAATTTTCTCGTTTAATTCATATTCAATATTTGACATTTAAAAGTTATTTAGATTGAATCAGTCCATAACCTCCATGATTCCTCTTATATATAACTTGAAGTTCATTATTTTTTTTATTTCTAAAAACATAAAAATCATGATCAATTAGATCTAATTGTTTTCTTGCTTCTTCTGATGAAATTGGATTCATTTCAAAGTATTTATTTTTTATAGATGGCTCAGGCAGACTTGTTTCTATGCCTTTTTTAAATAAAGCTTTTTCTAAAAGTCCTGATTCCTTACTTTCAATTGGGAAAGATTCTTTATTTTTAAATTGATTATTATGGGCTGTTTTATTCTTTCTTTCTTTGTATTTACGTAATTTTCTACAAAGTTTATTTGAAACTAGATCAATGCTTGAGTATAGATTTTCAGTTTTTTCTTCAGCCCGAATTACTGTACCATTTGCAAAAATTGTAACTTCTGCAGTTTGGAACGAGACTCTTGGATTCTTTTCTATTGAAAGGTGTATGTCGGCTTCTTTAACGATATCCTTATAGTGATGTGTGGCTTTTTCTATCTTTGCTTCAGTATATTGTTTTAATGCTCCAGTGAGCTCAAGATTTTTCCCATGGATTAAAATTCTCATAACAAATCTAAAAATATTTACTTACTTTCTAAATTTACTTAAATATGGTTAATAGAACAGCAATAATTAAACAACCTGATAAGATTTCTTCTTTTAATGATGTTTATAAATTACAAAAAGAATATCAGGAGGAATTGATTTTAGATAACTCTAACCCTGATTTTATTTGGATAGGGGAGCATCAACTCTGTTATACGTTGGGTAGAGGATCTAATTACGATAATTTATTATTTTCTCTGAATAATCATAATTATGATGTTTATAAGATTGATAGAGGTGGTGAGGTTACTTGCCATATGCCAGGACAATTAGTAACTTACTTGGTTTTAGATTTGAAAAATTTTAATAAAGATTTAAATTGGTATTTAAGAAAAATTGAAGAAATTATTATTAAAATTCTTGGGACTTTTAATATAGATTGTCATTCTAGAAAAGGGTTTACTGGTGTTTGGATAGGAAATAAGAAAATTGCTTCAATTGGAATTGGATGTAAAAGATGGATTACGATAAATGGATTTTCAATTAATATTGACTGCGAATTAGAAAACTTTAATAAAATTGTTCCCTGCGGAATAGAAAATTGTCTGATGGCAAATATGATTGATTACAACAAAAATTTAAATATTCAAGAAGTCAAGATAATTGTTAAAAAAATCATTCAAGAAGAATTTAATTTTGATTTTGTATCAAAATAGAAATTAAAATTTCACAATCAATTTGATATGGGTGATTTAGCGTATTGGCCTTCAGCCAAACCTCTTTCTCAAAAAGATAAATTTTCTAAAAATAGAGATTTTATTGATAAGCTTAATCATATAGATCAAATTTGGGAAAATTTAAAATTTAAATGTGGTAATACTTTAGCTGTTTGCGATTTAAGAGGGAAATACAAAGAAAAATTTTCTTATTCTGAGCTGGCTGATTTAATAACAAAAGTCTCTTTTTCTTTTAAAAATTATGGCTTAGTAAAAGGGGATGTAGTCACTGTAATATCTGAAAATTCTCCAAGATGGCTAGTATCAGATCAAGGCTTAATGCGTTTAGGAGCAATAAATGCAGTTAGAGGTATTAATTCTCCTTCCGTAGAATTAGACTATATTATTGATCATTCTAATTCAGTAGGACTAATAGTTCAATCTAAGGAAATTTGGCTAAAATTAAACAATAGGGAAGAATTAAAAAAAAGATTAAAATTTATAGTTAATTTAGAAGATGAACAATTTGAAAGTTTAATAAGTTGGAATCAATTTATAAGTGCAGGAGAAAAAGAAAATTCAAAAAATAATATTATTGAAAAATTTAATCCAAAAATTGATGATGTTGCTACCATTCTTTATACCTCAGGTACAACAGGAAAACCTAAAGGTGTCCCCTTGACTCATGCAAATTTTTTACATCAAATAATTAATTTGGCTTATATCGCTGATCCAGAACCTGGGACCTCTGTATTAAGCGTATTGCCTATCTGGCATTCTTATGAGAGGAGTGCTGAATACTTCTTTTTTTCATGTGGTTGCTCACAATACTATACAATCCCAAAATTTCTGAAAGATGATATTACACAAATAAAACCTGTTGTCATGGCCACTGTCCCAAGACTATGGGAGGCAATACATGATGGTTTTTTTCAGGCTTTAAAAAAAATGCCTTCCAAGAAGCAAAAACTTATTAAGTTTTTGATAAGTAATAGTTCAGTTTTTAAAAGAAGTCTAAGAAAGATAAGAAATTTAGATATCAATCAAATAACTTTTAAATCAAAAATTCCCTTAATGGGTTCTGTTATTGGTCGATATCCTTTACATAAATTGTCTACTATTTTTTTATGGCCGAATATTCTTAGACAACTATGCGGAGAAAAACTGAAATTTCCTATTAACGGCGGAGGTGCATTGCCAGAACATGTGGATCTTTTTTTTGAATCTTTAGGTGTAGACGTTTTGGTGGGATATGGCCTGACAGAAACTAGTCCAGTATTGACTTGTAGGAGAAGAGAATTAAATGTTAGAGGATCATCCGGTCAGCCTCTAGCATTTACTGAAATCAAAATAGTAAATGATGATAAAAAAAAGATTCTGAAGTTCAGAGAAGTCGGAAAAATTCTCGTTAAGGGACCACAAGTAATGAAAGGTTATCTTAATAATGAATTAGCTACAAAAGATGTTTTATCCAAGGATGGTTGGTTTGATACTGGTGATTTAGGTTTCCTAATACCTAATGGCTCTCTTTTTATAACAGGAAGAGCCAAGGATACAATAGTGCTTTCAAGTGGTGAAAATATAGAACCGAATCCGCTTGAGACCGAAATCCTTAGTTCTGAATTTATTAATCAGATTCAACTAGTAGGACAAGACAAGAAATGTTTAACAGCCCTTGTAGTGCCTAATGTCGAATTGGTTAAAAACAAGTTTTTGGAAGAAGACCTTTCGGAATTAAACCTGAATAAAAATATTGGTACATTTTTTAAATCACAAATTAATAATTTGCTTAAAAGTCGATTAGGAGCAAGATCAGAAGAACAAATATTAGATTGTTATTTTGTTGATGCCTTTACTTTAGAAAATGGTTTGTTAACACAAACTCTTAAACAAAAAAGAAAAGAAATAGAAAAAAAGTATTCATTACAAATAGAAAATATGTATGAAAACAAATTTAGTAAGAAAATTTGATTTGTTCTATCTATATTTAATAAGGTAATTTAATTTTTTATGGAAACAAAAAACTCAATATCTATAAAGCGCTCAATAGCTATTAAAGCTGTAGTTACACCAACTTGGAAGGAAGATGCTGAAAAAGAATTAAGTAAAGCAATTTCAAACATTGACCAGCAATTATCTCAACTTGAGCAGGAGGGGCAGCAAATAGTAAATAATATTAGATCCCAATCGGTTAATCCTCTAGATCCAAGAGTTCAAGAACAGGTTAGTCAGGTCCAACAACAAGTTGCAGCAAAACGAAATGAAATTGAAGAACAAAAAAGAAATCTACTTCAACAACAGAGTCAAGTTCGCGAATTAAAAATGGACGAAATTGTTGATCAAGGACAAGTAGATAGTTTCTGTGATGTCACTGTGGGCGACAATCTTATTGAAAAAATGCAAGTCTCAATTACTGTTAAAGATGGAGTTATTCAATCTATAGATAATAATTAAATAAAAAGATTTAGTATGTTGGATTAAAATAGATCTTAATTGCGAAAATTTTTAAATTCTAATCGATCTAAATTATTACTTTCTTAAGTTTTAAGAGTTTCCACTGTGAACATGATTTCGTATAATTAGATCAAGAGTTTAAAGGGCTCTTAATCATAAAAACTTTTGAAAGTTTGGTAAAAATCCCTTGAAACTTATGCAATAAAAATTTTCTTATGTCTCACGAAATATTCATGCCTGCCTTGAGTTCTACTATGACGGAGGGCAAGATTGTGGAATGGTTGAAAAATCCGGGAGATAAGGTTGAAAGAGGCGAATCTGTCTTGGTTGTTGAATCTGACAAGGCAGATATGGATGTTGAATCTTTTCAAGATGGATATCTTGCAGCAGTTTTGATGCCTGCTGGCAGCACTGCACCTGTTGGAGAAACTATTGGTCTCATTGTAGAAAATGAGGATGAGATAGCTTCTGTTCAAGAACAAAATAAAGGAAATCAATCCGAAGTCTCTACTTCAGACCAACTTGAATTGGTAAGCAATAAAACTGAAGAAAAACCAGTGGCCCAGACTGAAAATATCAATAAAGAAGCTGAAGAAGTCGTCTTAAAGAGTGAAAAGCCTGTACCATCTTTTAATACTGATCAAATTAATGCCGCTACAAGTAATGTTTCTTCGAGGATAATTGCATCTCCAAGAGCTAAAAAACTAGCCTCTCAAATGGGTGTTGATTTAGCAAAGGTTCATGGATCTGGGCCTCACGGAAGGATTCAAGCCGATGATATTTTAAAAGCTAATGGCCAACCTGTTTCTATACCATGGATAGGAGAAGGTGGTTCTCCTGCAAGTATTCCTGGTGCAAATGTGGGAGTTGAAAGTAAACCAGAAACTTCAGGAAATAGTTTTGGTAATCCTGGAGAAACAGTTCAATTTAATACTCTTCAAAAAGCGGTAAATAAAAATATGGAATCTAGTTTAGATGTTCCATGTTTTAGGGTGGGTTACTCTATCAATACAGATAAATTAGATAATTTCTACAAAAAGGTAAAACAGAACGGAGTGACTATGACTGCTTTACTTGTAAAGGCAGTTGCAAAGACACTAAAGAAACATCCTCAAGTTAACTCAAGCTTTTCAGAGAATGGAATTTCTTATCCAGAAAATATAAATATTGCTGTTGCTGTTGCGATGGAAGATGGGGGCCTAATAACTCCAGTATTAAAAGAACCCTGTAATACTGATTTATTTGAATTATCTAGGGAATGGAAAGATCTAGTAAAAAGATCGAGATCAAAACAATTAGAACCAGATGAATACTCAACAGGAACATTTACCTTATCTAACCTTGGTATGTTTGGTGTTGATAGATTTGACGCAATACTACCCCCAGGGACCGGTGCGATCTTAGCGATAGCATCATCTAAACCAACTGTTTTAGCTAATAGTGATGGTTCAATATCTGTTAAAAAAATAATGCAAGTAAATCTTACAGCTGATCACAGAGTGATCTATGGAGCTGATGGTGCTTCATTCTTGAAGGACTTGGCTTACCTGATTGAAAATGAGCCAGAGACACTTGTATCTTGATTTTAATTGATTTCTCAAATTAATAATGAAGGGAGAGATTCTAAGCTTGAAGCTTATGATTATTTTCTAGATCCATCATTAATTGCTAGTAAACCTGCTGCAATAAGGCATGAATCAAGATTGATGATAGTAAGAAATAGTGTTTTAGAAGAGAATTGCTTAACTAATAAATTAACCAAGAATCTTTTAGATGAATTTAGAGAAGGCGATCTTGTGGTTGTAAATAATACTAAAGTAATGAAGGCAAGGTTAAAGGTTGAATTAGAACATAGGACTTTAGTCGAATTATTAGTCTTAGAAAGATCCCATGAATCTGTTTGGTTATGTTTAGCAAAGCCAGCGAAAAAGTTAAAAATAAATAGAAAAATAATATTAAAATCTCCTTCTGCACAAGATATTAATTTGATGGTTGATGGGGTTGATGAAGAAACTGGAGGGAGATTTATTAAATTTCCTGAAAATATAACTGATCTCAATTCAATGAATGACCTTCTTGATAAATACGGGGAAATACCTCTCCCGCCTTATATAAAAAATTCCGAAGAAGAATCTTTTCATGAGAATAGTTATCAAACTGAGTATGCAACTAATCCAGGGGCCGTTGCCGCGCCAACTGCTGGTTTACACTTAAGCAAAACTCTTATTTCTAATCTAAAAAAAAAAGGAGTAATAATTTTACCGATAACTTTGCACGTGGGCTATGGAACATTCAAACCAATTGATCAAGAAGATCTAAGTGACTTAAAACTTCATAAAGAATGGGTAAGTGTTAATAAGGAAGTAGTGGAGGAAATAAAAAAAATAAAGAAAATAAAGAAAATAAAGAAAACAGATAGAAGAATAATTGCTATTGGGACAACTAGCGTGAGAGCTCTTGAAAGTTGTTATTCTCACGAAATTAATGACTTTATTCCCATAGCTAAATACGTGGATTTAGTTATTAAGCCAGGTTATAAATTTAAGGTAGTTGATGGATTATTAACTAATTTTCATCTTCCTAAAAGTTCATTATTACTATTAGTAAGTGCAATGATTGGTAGAGAAAGATTATTAGATTTGTATAAAAAAGCCATAAGAGAAAAATTTAGATTTTTCTCTTATGGCGATGCTATGTATATTTCACCAGATTCGTTCCTGGAGAAAAAATAGATTTAGGCTTTGACTGGTTCTTGTATGATTCCGCTTGGAACTTCATTAAACATAATTGATGATAAATATCTCTCTGCTAAATCAGGTAGAACAACTACAATAGTTTTTCCCGCATATTCATCTTGTTCAGCTAATCTTACAGCGGCAGCGGCAGCAGCTCCACAAGATATTCCAACTAATAGACCTTCTTCTTTTGCTAATCTAAGAGCCATCTCGATTGACTCGTCATTTGTTACCTGTTCAACCTTATCAACAATTGATAAGTCAAGGTTCTTAGGAATAAATCCTGCTCCAATTCCTTGAATTTTATGTGGTCCAGATTTAACCTCTTCTCCATTCATTGTCTGTGTAATAACAGGACTATGTGAGGGTTCTACAGCTACAGAAGTAATATTTTTGCCCTTCTCTTGCTTAATGTATCTTGAAACTCCTGTAATTGTGCCTCCAGTTCCAACTCCTGCAACTAAAACATCAATTTCACCATCGCAATCATCCCAGATTTCTGGTCCAGTAGTTTTGAAATGAATTTCTGGGTTTGCTGGATTATCAAATTGACCTGGCATGAAATATTGAGAAGGATTACTTTCTGCAATTTCTTTAGCCTTAGCTATTGCTCCAGGCATCCCTTTAGATGCCTCTGTTAAAACAATCTCAGCCCCCAACACTGCCATAACCCTTCTTCTTTCAATTGACATGGATTCTGGCATTGTAAGGATCAGTTTATAACCTCTTGCTGAAGCAGTAAAAGCTAGAGCAATTCCTGTATTTCCAGAAGTTGGCTCAACAATAGTTTTGTCTTTCGTAAGTTTCCCACTTTTCTCTGCATCCCAGATCATGTTTGCGCCAATCCTACATTTGACACTATAAGCGGGGTTTCTACCTTCAATTTTTGCAAGTACTTTGGCTTTCGCGTTTTTAGTAACTGATTTTAATTTTACTAATGGAGTGTTTCCAATAGCAAAACTGTTGTCCTCATAAATTTTTGCCATTTATATATTGAGAAAATATATATTAATACTAACTATTATTCAGAAAAAGAGTATATAAGTTTCTATACGGTAAATACTAGGAATTTAGAAATTATTTAGTGCTTCAGAAAAGCTTTTCCATAATTGATCTTGGTCTTCTAATCCAACTGATACTCTAATAAGGTGCGAGGGTATACCAAAACTTTCAGCCCAATCCAACTCGTCATAATGAGCTAGTAAGACATAAGGACAAACTAAAGTAAATTTTGTACCTAAACTAGGTCCTTTAGATACTTGTAGAGAATCATAAAATTTTTTAGCTTTGTTCAATCCTCCATTTAATTCAAATGATAATAAGCACCCGTATCCGCCATCAGAAGTAAGTAAAGAATTAAAATTTGGACAATTTTCAGGATGGAAAATATTTTTAATCTCGCTATGGGACTCTAATCTTTTTTTTAATTCTAAACATGCTTTATTTTGTTCAAAAACTCTTTGATTTACATCTCTACTAACTTTCTCCAGATAAACTGTATCTCCATCGGAAAGTGTTGGAAGATTAATCTCGTTTAATGCATTTCTAAATTGATCAATCCATTTGCTTTTTGGATTTAGTATTAATGATCCTGCAAGAATATCACCACTACCTGAAAAAATTTTTGTAAGTGAAGTAAAAACTATATCTGCATGTTCTAGGGAATTTATATTTAAATTTGAACCAATTGTATCGTCAACAATTAAGGGAATATTTAACTTTTTTGCTATTTTTGAAATTTTTTTAATTTTTACACATTTGAGCATTGGATTACTCGGTAGTTCAATAATTAATGCTGATGGATTTATTCTTTTAATTTCTAATTCAATATCCTTGCAATTTTCTTCTGTAATTAACTTGGCTCCATGAAAGATATTCATTGGTAATTTAAGTACATCTACATATGGAAAACCAATTTGGAGTGTTGGTTTAGCTGGAAATAATTTATATATGATTTCTAATGATGTATGCAATGCAGACATTCCTGATGAAGTTAAGTGAATATCATTAGAGTTAATTTTTGTAGATTTAGAAATTCTATTTTTTATTCTTTGAGAACATTCATTTACGTAAGATTTTGGAGGGCAATCTTCAAGACCTAGTTCTATAGCAGCAGCCCTTGAAGATATACCAAGACCAGTATGTTGCCAAAAAGATTTTGCATAAATACTTCCTTCTTTTTCAGTTATTAAGAAAGCTAAATTATCTCTTTTTTCTATTAATGAAAATTGTTCAGAGGTATTTCTATCAATGTATTTTTTGGCTTTAAAAGCTATGCTTTCATTCGGATATGGCCAGATACTTTTATTGTTATAATAATTTTCTTTTTTTACTTTTTCGCATAATCTTTTCACTATGGGGTTTAGCCCGAATCTTGGGTAAATGGACTTCAATAAATTCATGCATTCTTGATTTTTTTCCTCGTAATTTATTACATCATTCCAAGTTGGTAATGCTACAGAAACAGCATGAATACTATCAGGAATAGAATATCCCAACTCTAAATTTTTCCATATAGGGTTTTTAAGTAAATCTCTCAATTTTCAGAATTTATTTAAAGCAAATAATATGTCTGAGATTAAATCGTTTGTTTCTTCACATCCAATCGATAATCTGACAAGAGCATCATCTATCCCTAAAAGATTTTTTGTTTTATCATCAACAGAAGCATGAGTCATTGTTGCGGGGTGACAAATCAAACTTTCAACTCCTCCAAGGCTTTCTGCTAACGAGAAATATTTGAGAGATTTGCAAAATTTAAAAGTATCCTCCTTTTTAAGATTTAATTTTATAGTGATCATCGAACCTCCAGATCTCATTTGCGATTTTGCTAAATTAAATTGCGGATGTTTTTGACTAAAAGGATAAATTACTTTACTAATTATTTTATGATTCTCTAATTCTTCAGAAATTAATTTTGCACTTTGCGTTTGTTGTTCGATTCTTAAAGGAAGAGTTTTCACTCCTCTCGTAATGAGCCAACTATCAAAAGGAGATGGTTGAAGCCCTAGAGCTTTTTGAGAGAAAAGCATCTTACTATTCCATACCTCATTATTTGTCAGTACTGCTCCACCAAGTGCATCACTATGTCCATTAATGAATTTTGTTGTGCTTACGAGTGATAGTGTTGCACCAAGTTCCAATGGTTTTTGAATAAGTGCCGTAGAAAAGGTGTTGTCCACAACCACTGGGATTTGCAGTTTATTCGCTTCATCACAAATCGCCTTAATATCAAGTACCTTCAAAAGTGGATTAGTTGGACTTTCTAGCCATATCAAGGTGGGCTCGATGTATGAAATCTTTTTGATATTATTTTCGTTTGTAAAATCTGTGTATAAAACTTCTAGTCCAAATTTCTTGAAAACTTTTTCGAACATTCTGACTGTACAACCATAGAGATTTGACTCGCAGAGTATCTTGTCACCTGATTTTAGTGTTGATGAAATTGCATTTACCGCGCTAATCCCAGAACCAAAAACTGTACAGTATTTAGAATCTTCTATTGATTTAAGGATGTTTTCTAGAATTCTAAAGTTTGGATTGCCTGATCTGGTGTAGTCGAAATTATCTTTATTTCCATGTTTGAAAGTAGATGTAGAAAAAATAGGAGGCATAACGCATCCAGTTTCTTCTGCAAATGTTTCACCATGGTGAATTGATAAGGTCTTAAAACCTGGCTTTTTTATATTTTTTTCCTTATTTCCCATTATTTTTAAAAATAAGAATGAAATTAAATCTCTCATTTTTTAAAAGAGAGATTTAATAATCCAAAGAAAAGTAGTATTAAACTTTTCTTGAATAATATTCAACAACTAGTAGTTCGTTTATTTCAAGAGCCACCCACTCTCTATCGCATTGCCCATTTATTTTTCCCGTTAATTTAGGCTTGTCTAAATCAAGATGAGGTGGGACATTTGCTAAACCAGGGAATTCTATATTACCTTCTACAAGTTTTTTGCTTGCTTTGTTTTCTTTAATTCCGATTACATCGCCTGATTTGCATTGATAACCAGCAATATCAAGAACCTTTCCATTAACGGTTACATGGCCATGATTTACTAATTGTCTTGAGCCTGGAATGGTACCTCCAAAACCCAATCTAAAACAAACATTATCAAGTCTGTTTTCTAAAAGTCTTAGTAAGTTAGTTCCTGTAGATCCTTCTTGAGCTCTAGCTTTTTTTACATAACGTACTAGTTGTTTTTCAGAAACTCCATAATTAAACCTAAGTTTCTGCTTTTCTTCTAGACGAATTGCATATTCTGATCGCTTGCGACGGGCTTGGCCGTGCTGACCTGGAGGATTAGACTTCTTTGAAGCTTTCCTGGTGAGACCTGGTAGTTCTCCCAAGCGACGCGTAACCCTTAATCTGGGGCCGCGGTATCTTGACATAATTTTAAATTAAATAGAAATTTGCAATAAATTGGATAATTGATTAAATTCAATTAAACTAATTACTACTGGAAATATTATTTTACATCATTAAAGTGTTCAAAACTATTAATAAATCAATTACTTCTATACTTCTTTTTATAATTTCGTTTTATCAAAAGTGGTTTTCTCCTTTTTTCGGACCAAGATGCAGATTTATTCCAAGTTGCAGCTCATATGGATACGAGGCAATTACTAGACATGGTCCTTGGAAGGGAGGGTGGTTAACTTTAAGAAGATTAAGCAGATGTCATCCTTTAACTCCCTGTGGATGTGACCCTGTGCCTGACTAAATGAATGAAAATATTTATTTTTGTTAGGCAGGGATGTTGCCTTTGTGATTCATTAAAAAACAAACTGGCAAAAATAAATCTTAATGAGTTATTCCCTAATCTAGAGGAGCTCAAAGAAATTGATATTGATAGGGTCGATTTATATAAAGATAAATATAAAAAATATGATTATGAAGTACCTGTTATTGCTGTTGAAGGAATTAGGTCCAAGGAGATTATAGAATTGCCTCGCATTTCTCCAAGATTAAAAGATGATCAATTAAAGAATTGGTTTATAAAAAATATTAGTACCATTCTGGAGAAATAAATTTTTTATATGAGATCTATAAAATTACATAAACTTTTAGATTTGGTAGGAATTATTCCTTCATTAGATTTAATCGATCATGATATCAATAATATTTCTTTTAACTCTAAAGAAGTACAAAAAGGAACTTTATTTTTAGGTATGCCGGGTTTAAATGTTGATGGAGGAAAATATTGTATTGAGGCAATTGAAAATGGTGCGGAGGCTGCCATTATTGGGGTTGCTGCAAAAGAGAAAATTGGATCTATTGATCGAGAAAGGATTTTGGTGATAGAGGATAATTTAGATTATATTTTTGGTCAAATAGTCGCTGAGTTTTGGAATAGGCCTTCAAGAAAACTTAAACTTATTGGTGTTACGGGTACAAATGGAAAAACGACAATTACTTTCTTATTGGAATATCTTTTAAAAAAATTAGGGAAAAAAACTGCATTATTTGGGACTTTGCTTAATAGATGGCCTGGCTTCTCAGAAGTGGCTTCTCATACAACTGATTTTGCCGATAAACTTCAAAAGAAATTAAATACTGCTGTTGAGGCAGAATCTGAATTCGCGATATTAGAGGTAAGTTCACATTCTATTGCTCAAAACAGGATATCAGGATGCGAATTCGAGGCGGCTATTTTTACTAATTTAACTCAAGATCATCTTGATTATCACTTAGATATGGAATCATATTTTAAAACAAAAAGAAAATTATTTTTCCCACCTTACTTAAAAGAGAAAGATGGAATTTGTGTATTAAATCATGATGACCATTGGATATCTAAATTATCATCTGATCTTGAAAAAAGATCTTCATTAGTCTCTACAAAGATTACTGAAAGTGAATTTGAAAATGATGATTTTTTTTTCGTAACAGATAAAAAATTTACTGAAAGTGGTTCCAATTGTATTTTTCATACACCTAGGGAAAAAATTCAACTTTTTGTTCCACTTGTTGGTGAATTTAATTTAATGAATGCGATTCAAGCAATAACAATTTTGTATAAACTTAATTTTTCTTTAAAGGATCTATCAAAGTTAATACAATCTTTCCCTGGTGCTCCTGGAAGAATGGAGAAAATACAAATTGATAATGATGTCGTTTTAGGATCACTTCCAACAGTAATTGTTGATTATGCCCACACTCCTGATGGATTAAAAAAAGTTTTGCAATCAATTAAAAAACTTTGTGAAGGGAAACTCATAACTGTTTTTGGCTGTGGCGGAGATCGAGACCGTAGTAAAAGGCCTTTAATGGGATCAATAGCTGAAGAGTTTTCTGATCAACTTTTTATAACTTCAGATAATCCAAGATCAGAAGAACCCCAAAAGATAGTAAATGATATTTTGATGGGTATAAAAAAAAGAGAAAAAATAACAATTGAGATTGATAGATTTAAAGCAATAAATGAATCTATTAAATTTGCCAATAAAGAAGATATTGTTTTAATTGCAGGAAAAGGACATGAAGACTACCAAATTCTCAATGATAAAGTTATTAATTTTGATGATAGAAAAATAGCTTATAAATTATTAAAAGAAAAAAATAAATCTCAATAAAATTTCCTAATCAAATAAGAAAGATCTTTACGCAAATCACAAGAAAAGTTTCGTAGAATCAATGGAGTTTTTTTTAATAAAATGAAAGGCTTAGCCTTAGTTGTAGGCGCTGGTGGAATTGGAACACAACTAGCTAAAGATCTGAATGAAAGTGAAAAAGATTTAGATGTTGTTTTGTGTGGAAGAAAAAGTACATTTAATTCTTTTTGGGAATTAGATATAGAGGATCCTCAATCCCTTTTGAAGTTGAAAAATAAAATATCAAATCATCCTTCAAAATTAAGGCTAGTTGTTAATGCTACAGGTAGACTTCATAGTGATTCTCTTCAACCAGAAAAAAGATTACAACATCTTGATAAAAAAAATATGATGGAAAGTTTTTCAATAAATGCCTTCTCTCCTATTTTATTAGCTAAAGCGATTGAAGAATTTATACCAAAAGATTTTGATTTTAATTTTGCAAGTATAAGTGCAAGAGTGGGCAGCATTGGAGATAATCAAACTGGAGGTTGGTATTCATATAGAGCTGCAAAATCTGCGCAAAATCAGCTTTTTAAATCTTTAAGTATTGAATGGGCTAGACGTTTCCCAAAGGCTACTATCACATTGCTTCATCCAGGAACAGTAGATACTGATTTATCTAGACCTTTTCATAAATTTGTTCCAGCACATAAATTATTTAGTAAAGAAAAATCCTCCCAATTCTTGATCAATATTATTAAAAATCAATCACCAGAATCTACTGGAAAATTTATTGGATGGGACAACTCGGAGATACCTTGGTAAAATATATTTTTTCTATATATCAATAGATCTTTAAGTCAATATTTTTTTTATTTCTATAGCAAGTAAATCAATTTCAGCTTCTGTAGTCATTTGATGTACGCATGCTCTAAACCATTTTGGATCTTCTAAAACTCTAATCCAAATTTTCTTTTCTCCAAGTTTCTGTACAAATTTATCCTTATCTTTAATATTTTCGATATTAAAACTAACAATCCCATTTAAATATTTTTTTTCTAAAACTAATTCAACACCCTTTAATTGATTTAATTTTTCCCAAAGTTTTTTACTTAATTTTCTGATATTTTTGTTTTTTTCTTTTTCATGGCAGTCTTTATCCAAAAGATCTAAAGAATTCCGGAGCCCAGCAAGTAAAGGAATACAAGAGGTAGCTATTTCAAATTTCCTTGCATCATCATGAAAAAGATTATCTGATGGTTCATAGATGCCTTGTTCTTTTTTTAGTGATTTCCAACCAATTATTGTTGGATCTGTTTCATTAATAAATCTATCTGAGACATAAATGGCTCCAAGACCTTCTGGACCACATGCCCATTTATGAGAAGTTATTGAATATAAATCAGAATAAAAAACTTCCTCTTCAATTTTTATGTGCCCAAAGGTTTGAGCTCCATCAACAAGTAGATAAGAATTCTCTCGATTATTTTTTAATTCTATAGAAATTTGTTTTAAAGGAATTTTATATCCAAAGTTCCATAAAATATGAGAAATAATTAAAATCTTAGTTTTACTATTTAGATTTTTTGAAATCTCTAAAATTATATTTTCATCGTTTAGATTTTTAATTTTTTGGATTGGCAAAATTTTGAATATTAATTTATTTCTTCTGCAAAACTCTCGACTTGCCGCTACTACGCCAGGATGTTCACAGTCACTTATTAACAATTCTTCTCCTTCTTCTACTTTTATTCCCCAAAAAGGCAAAATCATACCAGAAGTAATATTCTCGGTTAAGGCTAAATTCTTTGAATTGACACCTAATTTTTGTGCAATGATTCTTTTTGTAGTCAATATTTCCTTGTAAATAAAAGGCCACATATCATTGGTAAATGGTCCTAAATCTTGGATAATTTCCCAAGTTCTGACTATTACTTCTAGAGAAGATTTTGGTAATGGTCCTTGACCTCCATAGTTGAAATAATACTTATTTTTTAATGCTGGTATTTGTTCTCTTAAATTATTTATCATGGAAAATTAAAATTATATTTTTAAATTCTTGAATTTTTTAAATATTGCCTAATAAAGTTACTGTTCTAAATTCAATATCCTCAATTACTTTCCAAGGTTCAGCACTCCTTTCTGCAAATTCTAAATTTTTAAATCCTAGTTCTTTAAAATCACTTATAAAGTCTGGTTCATACCATGCTCCACTAATACATCCTGTCCAAAGATCATGATCATTTTGCAATCTTAAAGGAACTTTTTTGTTAGAGACAATATCGCTAATTGCAATTCTTCCATTATCTTTTAAAACTCTTTTTATATTTATTAGAAGGTTATTCCTAGATTCTGGACTTACCAAGTTTAGAACGCAATTACTTAAAATAATATCAATTGATTTATCTGCGATTAATGGATTTAAATCTTTATCTAATTCATCAAGTTTTTCAATTGAACCTTCTAGAAATTCTGTATTGTTGAAACCTATATTTTTTGTAACTTCTTTAGAGGCTGATCTTGATAAACAAAGCATGTCAGGATTCTGATCAACTCCAATAACTTTCCCTTCTTTTCCAACAATTTGGGCACAAATAAAAGCATTTTTGCCGCTACCACTTCCAAGGTCTAAAACTATATCATTTTTTTGAACATATTTTGTTGGATCACCACATCCATAGTCTCTTTCTATAACCTCTTGAGGAATTGCTTCAAGTAAAACGGGATTAAACCCAACTGGTGTACACAGACAACTTTCTTTTTCAAGTGCGGCTGAACCATATCTTTCTTGAATCGCATCTTTATGATCGAATTTATTAGACGCTTTATTCGATGTGTTTGTATTACAGCAACTTTCAGACATATTTTTAAAAGGACTCTTGATAAATATAGCCAAAAAAAAAGCCCCTGAAAAAGGGGCTTTTTATTGTTTAATTAAATTATTTAGTGTAATTTACACCTCTGTAATTTAATTCTGCTTTTTCATTACTTGAAGAAGCGTCTGCCATTCTATTGGTGTATACGTTTCTTCTGTAGGTAAGTTCAAAAAGTTGCTTTTTAGCAGCTTCTTTGTTTTGAACGTAGTTTTTACCTCTGTAAGTTAAAGTAGTCATGTTTCGATTTGACAACACGGCCATCCCCCGTTCCATGGTATGACTCGAACTGCGCCCTATAGCAAGGGTGAACGAAAAAGTAGCAATTGCTACCAAATTATTATAAGCGTATTTTCCTAAGGATGTCTAGTTTTTACAAAGCTAAATGAATTTTTAATGTTTTCTTAATTATTATGTTAGGTAAATTTTTTTATAAATAGTCTCTAAAAAGGATTATGTTTATATTTGGTTTAATCTTCATGTTGCTATTTTTTTATGACAGGTTTTTTATATTTCTTGGGAAATACTTTAAGGTGGCCAGTCCTGAAGCCAAAAGAATTTTTTTCTCTACATGCGTATTTTTCAATTATTTATTTGATAACTTTTACTTTAAGTAAATATGATGTAAGCCAGTCAAATTTAGTTTTTACTCTAGGAATTCTTGCACCTCTTCTAATCGCCATTGGGCAAGGACTTCCAATTGATTGCCTTGATATGGAATCATCTTTGTTGAAGGAATTAAAAAGCAAGTAATATGTTTTTCAGTTAAAAATTTTTTATAAAACCTGGACAACTTCGCTTATTTCAGGAATCATTTCTTTTAACTTTCTTTCAATACCCATTTTTAGAGTCATAGTACTACTGGGGCAACTACCACATGCCCCTTGAAGTCTTACTTTGACAATTGGACCATCTATTTCTGCAATTTCTACATTACCTCCATCAGATATTAAAAAAGGTCTAAGCTCGTCAAGAACTTTTTCTACATTTTCATTTGTCAGCGAGAGTGTTTCAGTACTCATAATTTTGGATTAACTTTATAATAAGCCTAGAAAGAAATTTAATTAATTGCAAAAAAGATAATTTTCTGTTGTGACTTCATTCAAAAATCCTACTAATGACAATAGCTACTTTGATGCAGTCTTAGTAGGAGCAGGGATAATGAGCAGTACTTTAGCACTTCTAATTTCAGAAGTTTTACCAGATATAAAGTTTCTTATTATAGAAAAATTAAATGCTCCAGGAAATGAAAGTACTGGCGCGTTTAATAATGCAGGTACAGGACATGCTGCTAATTGCGAATTAAACTATACTCCTTTAGATGAAAAAGGTAATATAAAAATAGATAAAGCGCTCTCAATAAATCGTTCTTTTGAAAGATCCATGTCTTTATGGGCCTCATTGTATGAAGCAGGGAAAATTGATATTAAAAAGTTTTTAAAATTTATTCCTCATATTAGCTTTGTTTCTGGTGAGGATAATATTTCTTTTTTAAAAAAAAGATTTCAGAAAATGACCGAAAATCCTGAATTTAACGATATGGAATTTTCTTCATCTTTTGATCAAATTTCATCATGGGCTCCTCTAATAACTAAAGATAGGAATCCATTTACTAAGATTGCTGCTACAAGAATAGGTAGAGGAACAGATATAAATTTTGAGGCTCTGACTAAAGAGTATTTATCTTTAGTCTCTTTAAACAAAAATGTTGAAATTAGATACAAAACAGAATTAGTAGATTTAAAGAAAATTGATAAAAAAAAATGGGAACTAGAAATTAGTTCAGAAGGTAGAAAAACTTCGATTAGAACTGCCTATGTTTTTCTTGGTGCTGGTGGAAAAACAATTAATTATTTGCAAAAATCGAAAATTCCAGAAGCAAAGAGTTATGGTGGATTTCCTGTTAGTGGGAAATGGCTTATTTGCGATAAAAAAGATCTAACAGAAAGACATAACTCAAAAGTTTATGGTAAGGCTGATATTGGATCACCACCAATGTCTGTGCCTCATTTAGATACCAGATGGATTGATAATAAAAAACTTCTTTTATATGGGCCTTTTGCTGGATTTACAACAAAATTTTTAAAGCAAAGTTCATACTTTGACTTATTTAGTTCAATTAAAAAGAATAATATTTTTTCTATGTTAGATGTTGGTTTCAAGAACAACGATTTAATTAATTACCTAATATCACAATCATTAAAGAACCATAACTCAAGAGTTGAGAATTTAAAGAATATGATGCCATCAGCTAATCCCTCTGATTGGTATTTAAAGAATGCTGGTCAAAGAGTCCAAATAATTAAAAAAACTGAAGGTGGTGGTTCTTTGAAATTTGGAACAGAGATTGTGAATTCATCTGATGGATCATTATCTGCTTTGCTAGGAGCTTCTCCCGGAGCAAGTACTGCGGTTTCTATTATGGTTGAGGTTCTAGAAAAATCTGTTTTATTTTTAAAAGACAAGCATAATCTTCAGAAAAAAATAAATGACTTAATTTATCCAGAACCATCGGCTTCTGAAAATGACAGTACCTTCATAAAAGACATCAAAAAAAGAAATAATTCGATTTTTGGTTTCCATCCATAATTCTAATTAGCTAATATTAATCAAGATGTAATAAGAGGAGATTCTTTCTTTCTAAATGACTGATATATCTGTTTCAAAAATAAGAAATTTCTGCATAATCGCTCATATTGACCATGGTAAATCTACCCTTGCAGATAGGTTACTTCAAGATACTGGTACTGTGCAGCAAAGGGATATGCAAGAACAATTTTTGGACAGTATGGATCTCGAAAGAGAGAGAGGAATTACTATCAAGTTACAGGCCGCTAGGATGAAATATAAAGCTGACGATTCTCAAGAATATGTTTTGAACTTAATAGATACTCCAGGACATGTTGATTTTTCTTATGAGGTTAGTAGATCTCTTCAGGCTTGTGAGGGCGCTTTACTCGTTGTTGATGCTAGTCAAGGTGTAGAAGCTCAAACCTTAGCTAATGTTTATCTTGCTATAGAAAATAATCTTGAAATAATTCCTGTTTTAAATAAAGTTGATTTGCCAGGTGCTGATGCTGAAAAAATAAAACAAGAAATAGAGGAAATTATTGGACTTGATACATCTAATGCAATAAATTGTTCAGCAAAAACTGGAGTCGGTATTAAAGATATTTTGGAAGCAATTGTAAGAAGAGTACCTCCTCCTCAAGATGAAATAAAACTACCTACAAAGGCACTAATTTTTGATTCATATTATGATCCCTATAGAGGAGTTATTGTTTATTTTAGGGTGATATCTGGTTCTCTTAATAAGAGAGAAAAAATATTATTAATGGCTAGTAAAAAAAATTATGAACTGGATGAGATAGGAATAATGGCCCCTGATCAGCAGCAAGTTGATGAATTACATGCAGGAGAAGTTGGTTATCTAGCTGCTTCTATAAAATCAGTTGCTGATGCGAGAGTGGGAGATACAATTACTCTTTTAAATTCACCTGCAAATAATCCTTTGCCTGGTTACAAGACAGCAAATCCTATGGTTTTTTGTGGCTTATTCCCGACTGATGCTGATCAATTCCCAGATTTAAGAGTATCTCTTGAAAAATTACAATTATCTGATGCAGCTTTAAAATATGAGCCCGAAACCAGTAGCGCAATGGGCTTCGGGTTTAGGTGCGGATTCCTAGGACTTCTTCACATGGAGATTGTTCAAGAAAGATTAGAAAGAGAATATGATTTGGATCTAATCGTAACAGCACCATCAGTTATCTATAAGGTTAATTTAAATCAGCGGGAACATATCTTTATTGATAATCCTTCTACAATTCCTGATCCACAACTTAGAGAATCAATAGAAGAGCCTTATGTGAAAATGGAAATTTATGCTCCCAATGAATTTAATGGAACATTAATGGGTTTATGTCAGGAAAGAAGGGGAGTATTTATAGATATGAAATACATAACAACAGATAGAGTTACTTTGATTTATGAAATTCCATTAGCAGAAGTAGTTACAGATTTCTTTGATCAAATGAAAAGTAGGACTCAAGGTTATGCATCAATGGAATATCATTTAATTGGATATAGAAAGAATGACCTTGTTAGATTAGATGTTCTAATAAATTCAGAAAGAGCAGATCCATTAACTTCTATTGTTCATAAAGATAAGGCTTATGGAATTGGCAGAAGTTTAGTTGAGAAATTAAAAGAACTTATACCAAAACAACAATTTAAAATACCTATTCAAGCATCAATCGGTAGCAGGATTATTGCAAGTGAAAGTATAAGTGCTTTGAGAAAAGATGTTTTATCTAAATGTTATGGAGGAGATATATCTAGGAAAAAGAAACTTTTAAAGAAACAAGCCAAAGGTAAAAAGAGGATGAAGGCAATGGGTAAAGTTGAAGTACCTCAAGAAGCTTTTATGGCAGTCCTTAAATTAAACCAGTAATTTTTTAAAATTTAAAATTAATAGCTATTTTTTTTTTTAAGAATTGGTTATATTTCAGTCATATCTGTAAAAAAGATTTTGGATAATAATTCATTTAATCGTGTTAGCGCAAATATCAGAAAAGCGGGATTCCTTATTGTGCTTTTTTATCTTCTTGTTGTTTTAATAATGAAATTTTTAGAGGCCAATAATTTTTTTGGTTATTCATTTTCAATGTTAAGCAATGATATCTTTGCCCCTCCTTCGCTTAATCATTTCTGTGGCACAGATAGATTAGGAAGAGATGTTTGCTTAAGAACTTTGCAAGGATCATCCTTAGCGATAGAAGTTGTATTCTTAGCTATTCTTTTTTCATGTAGTGTGGGTTTGCCATTAGGATTATTAAGTGGATATTTTGGTGGTTTTTTTGATAAATGCTTATCACTAATAATGGATACTATTTTCTCAATACCTGTAATTTTGCTTTCAGTTGTTGTGGCTTTTGTATTGGGTAAGGGTATCCTTAATGCAGCTTTGGCTTTGTGTATTGTTTACTCACCTCAATATTTTAGATTAATCAGAAATCAAACAATATTAGTTAAATCCGAAACTTACGTGGAAGCAGCTAAAGTTTCAGGGGCTGATGTTAAAAGAATTATTTTTAAATATATTCTCCCAAATGTAATAACACCTTTACCTATTCTGCTTACCCTGAATGCTGCGGATGCTGTTTTGGTATTAGGAAGTTTAGGATTTTTAGGTCTTGGTGTTCCTGCAGATGTCCCAGAGTGGGGAAGTGATTTAAATCTTGCTATTGCCGCTTTACCTACAGGCATATGGTGGACAGCTTTGTTCCCAGGTTTGGCAATGTTTTTTTTAGTTTTAGGTCTTTCTTTTATAGGAGAGGATCTTGAAGAAATTTTTGATAGTCAAAAGTCTGAATAAATTTAGTTATCTTGAATAGGATAAAATTCTCCTTGATCATTCAACTTAGGATATTCTTTAGCTGAATTTTTATACATCTCAGCTAATTCGGGGTAACACCATTCAAAAAGTGTTGTTTGATATTCATCTATATTTAAACCTTCTCCATTATCGGGCAATACACCTTTATTTTCTCTCTGGCGAATAGCTTCAAATAATAATATGGAAGCAGCAACTGAAACATTCAGTGATTGAACCATACCTCTCATAGGTATGAAAATTGATTGATCAACCATTGATATGAGTTCTTTACTCAATCCCCATTTTTCTGCTCCTAACACAAAACATGTATTGTGAGAATAATCAAAATTTCTATAATCGACTGATTCACTATTGAGAGTTGTTCCATATAATTTAAAACCCTTATTTTTTAAATCTGATATTGCATTGATAGTGTTTTCATAATTATTTAATTTGACCCATTTCTGACTACCTTGAGCAGTACTATTAAAAGTCTTAACGGCATTCATTTTGCTAATAAAATTTGCTTCGAAAACTCCAGCTGCATCGCAAGTTCTTAATATCGCAGATAGATTATGTGGCTTATTGACATCCTCAACTAAAACAGTTAAGTTTTTCATTCTGCAATCTAAGACACTTTTGATTCGCTCAAATCTTCTTGGCAAAATTGACATTTATAATTTTTTCACACTTTTTAAATTATATTCAAAAAATATTGATTACCTATTAAATCTCTTGGTTTATAATATTTGAGTAATTGGAATTAACTAAATGGCATACATAGAATGGGACTATACAGTTATCACTAGCATGGTAGAAAAACAAGGTTGGAATTTGCCTGAGCGAGAATCTGAAGAATGGAATAAATTTAAAGATGAATTAGGAGAAAGAATGAGAGGAGTTGGAATCGTTTTTGAAAAATATTGTAAATTTACTCCTGATGTAGGAGAAGGGGTTCATCTTTTAGATGAATGATCAAAAATAGATTTAAAACCATTGATGTATCCCTTAATCAATGGCTTATTAATAATTAAGATAATACAATTTCATTAAATTAGAACTGGTAATTATTAAGGCTTTATAAAGCTTGTGCTGTTAAAAGCTTCTTTGTATTAGATAATATGTTTTTTTATCTCCCACAAAAAAGTTATTTAAATTCTATATTTGTATAAAAATATGAAAAATAAATTAACTTTTTTATTCGATGGTGGCTGTCCACTTTGCTTGAGAGAAACAAATTTTCTAAAAAAAAGAGATATCTTCAATCAAATTTTATTTGTAGATATTAACAGCAAAGATTATGATCAAAACCTATTTAATAACATCTCATATTCAGAAGCCATGTCCAACCTTCATGGCATTCTTGAAAATGGTGAAATTATAAGGGGACTAGACGTACTTGCATATTCTTATGAATTAATTGGTTTAGGTTGGGTTTATTATCCTTTGAAGATTAAACTCTTATCTCCATTATTAAGGCTGGTTTATAGATATTGGGCAAAGTATAGACTTCAAATTACAGGTCGATCCAATATTGAAAAGTTTTGTACCTCTAAATGTGAACAATAAATATGGAAAATATAGACATAGACAGAATAATAGAAATGTGTTGGGAAGATAGAACTCCCTTTGAAGCTATTGAGTATCAATTTGGTTTAAAAGAGGAAGATGCGATCAAAATTATGCGTCAAAATCTTAAACCTAAATCATTTAAAATCTGGAGAGAGAGAGTTTCGGGAAGAAATACTAAACATATGGCGCTTAAAGATTCAACTAGGTTCAAATCTACTCATAAGAGAAAATTATAAATTTTGAAAAATCTTTCTAATAAAATTTGTCCTGTTTGTAATAGGCCATTCGAATGGCGTAAAAAATGGAAAAACTGTTGGGATGATGTTATCTACTGTTCAAAAAGATGCAGTAATAGAAAGTCGCAAAGATGAAACAAATATCAATTATCTTCCCGAATCAACTTTTTAGAGAAAGTCCAATTTTAAAAATAAATTGTGAAATTTTAATTTTGGAAGATTCATTATTTTTTGGGAATGATAAATTTCATAAATTAATTAATCATAAAAACAAGTTGGTTTTTCATAGAGCATCTATGCTCTTTTATAAAAATTATTTAGAAAAATCTGGCTTTAAAGTTTTATATATCGAGAACAAGAATAATCTTTCTACAGTTGAATATTTATCAGAATTTATTAAAGATAAATATCAGAAAATAAATCTTATTGACCCTCATGATTTCTTAATAATGAAGAGGATCAATAATTTTGTTGAAAGTAATAATTTAACTTTAAATGTTTTGCCCTCGCCAATGTTTATGAGTAGTGAAGAGTTGAAAGAGTTATTTGCCTTAAATACAAACAAACCCCTTATGGGAAGATTTTATGAGAATCAAAGAAAGAGCCAAAAGATATTAGTTAATTCGGATAATAAACCTGAAGGAGGTAAGTGGAGCTTTGATGAAATGAATAGAAAAAAATTACCAAAAAACTTAAGCATACCTGATACACCCAAACTACCAAAAAATAACTTTGTAATTCATGCCGAAAAATCATTGGCAAATTTTGATATTGAGTTTATTGGAGAAAGTAATAACTTTATATATCCAACTAATTTTGATGAGGCAGATGAATGGTTAGATGATTTTTTTAAACATAGATTTTTCTTGTTTGGAGATTATGAAGATGCTATTTCAAAAGAAAATTCTTTTTTATGGCACAGTTTACTTTCTCCCCTTTTAAATAGCGGCTTATTAACACCAGACCAAGTAGTAAATAAAGCATTAATTTATGCCAAAAATAATAATGTTCCAATTAACTCGTTAGAAGGTTTTATTCGCCAAATTATTGGATGGAGAGAATTTATTTGCCTTGTCTATAAAAAGTACGGAACCAATATGCGAAATAGTAATTTTTGGAATTTTAAAAATAAACCAATTCCAGAATCTTTTTATCAAGGAAATACAGGGATTGAACCAGTAGATATTGTTATAAAAACTATTATTAAATTTGGTTATTGTCATCATATTGAGAGGCTAATGATTATTGGTAACTTTATGCTTCTATGTAGAATTCACCCTAATCAAGTTTATAAATGGTTTATGGAAATGTTTATTGATTCTTATGATTGGGTAATGGTTCCTAATGTTTATGGAATGAGTCAGTTTAGTGACGGAGGTATTTTCTCAACTAAACCATATATATCAAGCTCTAATTATGTAAAAAAAATGTCAAATTTTAAAAGTGGCCCTTGGTGTGAAATATGGGATGGTTTATTTTGGAAATTTATTAAAGATAATGAAAGTTTTTTCAGAAAGCAATATCGACTGGCAATGTTAGCTAGAAATCTTGACAAAATGTCAGAGGAAAAATTAAATAATCACATAAGAACAGCCGATAAATTTTTGAGAGATATTCAATAAATTAAGACTGATAATCTATTGTTAATTTTGAAAAATTAAAAGAATATTATATTATTACGAAGTATTACAAGTCGATGTTAAATTGTAAAAATACTTAGACCTAATAATGAATATAGGAACCCTTTTCTTGAAAAGTAATTCGACAGGTATCATTACTTTTTCTGAATTAGATTGGATAACTAACCATCAATCTAAATTCACAAGGTTGGAGGAATCTATAGCTATTAAGTTGGGAAGAATGCTTGATGCAGGATCTATCAACATAGGTTGCCGTTTAAATTCCTGATTAAGTTTTATTTTTTTAATGAAGTATCAAGAAGAGAAAAAAAATTTTTTTCGAGAAAGAATTCATTCTTTGAATATCTTTCTTTTTTTAGGTTTTAACCTAACTCTCATCTCTATCTTAGGTTTTATTTGGTTCAATTCTTCTATTGAAAAAGTAGTTTAAACATTCTAATTTTTTGTATATTAAAGATATCAATAGAAATAAATTATATTTTGAGCATAGGATATTTACAAAGGAAAGCAGCTTGGGAAATTCTATTAAAAGTTAGTTCTGGTGAATTTTCTGATCATGCTCTTGAAAAGGTTTTAAGAAATTATCACTTTAATCCTTTAGATATAGCTTTTATTACAGAATTATCTTTTGGATGTATAAGGTACAGAAAATTTCTTGATCTTTGGACGGACCATACATCAAAAATTACTTACAAAAAGCAGCCTCCAAAGTTAAGATGGCTTTTACATATAGGTTTATATCAATTATTGAAAATGGATAAAATTCCATTTTCAGCGGCCATTTCTACCACTGTAGAAGTAGCTAAAAAAACAAATCTAAGGGGTTTGGCAGGCACTGTAAATGCGATATTGAGAAATGCATCTAGAAAATTAGAACAAGATGATTTCCCAAAATTATCTTCTGATAGAAAAGAAAGAATTTCATATATTGAGTCATTGCCATTATGGCTTGTGAATGATCTTTACAAATGGGTAGGAATTAATGATGCTGAAAAAATTGTTAAAGCATTTAATAAAAAACCCTCTATAGATTTGAGAATTAACCCACTAAAAACTGATTTAGATGAATTTTTGAAAGTACTTTGTGAAAAAAAAATTGATGCTGAAATTATTAAAGATTTAAATAATGGAATTACTTTAAAATCTAATCCAAGATCTATTAAAAACTTGCCAGGATATAGTGATGGGCTTTGGACAATACAAGACAGATCTTCTCAGTGGGTAGCGCCTCTTTTGAATCCAAAAAAAGGTGAAAAGATTTTAGATGCATGTGCAGCTCCAGGAAGTAAGTCTACGCACTTAGCAGAATTAGTAAAAGATAGTGCTGAAATACTTGCTGTAGATAGATCAGAAAAAAGATTGAAAATACTTCAATCAAATTTAGATAGGTTAAATTTAAAATCAGTAACTACCCTGAAAGCTGATGCAACGAGTTTGATTGAATTGAATCCTAAGTTTAAATCTTATTTTGATAAGATACTTTTAGATGCTCCATGTTCTGGGATTGGTACTCTCTCCAGGAATCCAGATTCTAGATGGTCCTTGAGTAGGGAAAAAATAAAATACTTAACTTTATTGCAGGAAAAGCTATTAAATAGTATTGTTCCTCTTTTGAAAAAAGATGGAACTTTAGTTTATTCAACTTGCACGATCTGTCCTGATGAAAATATTCTATTAATTGAAAGATTTATTGAAAAAAACAAAGGATTAAAATTGACTAGCCAAAAGCAAATTTTACCTAGCTTAGATTATCCTGGAGATGGATTTTATGCGGCAATAATTTCCTATAAATCTTAAAGAAAAAATTTATTTTTTAATTTAGATTTTATAAATTTCAGCTATAAATTTCTTCCATAAATAAGCTGCATTTCCACTAGATAATTTAGATTCTCTGTTATCGTCATAACCTATCCAGATACCTGTTGTAAGATTATCAAGTGAACCGATAAACCAAAGATCTTTATTGCCATCAGATGTTCCTGTTTTTCCATAAATTTTCTTTCCTTTTATAAAAGCTGCTTTTGAAGTGCCATCTTTTACTGATTTTTCAAGAAGCTTATTTAGTTTTTTATTTACTTTATAATCTAATATTTTTTTGGCAATAAATTTGTTTTTCCAAATAATTTGCTTATTAAATGACTCTATTTTTTCTAGGATACTAGGGCTGTAAATCTTTCCATTATTATTTATTGCAGAATATGCATTTGTAATGTTTAAAAGATTATCTCCGTAGGAGCCAATAGCTAATGATGGAAATTCCTCAAACTCTTGTTCATAGCCAAGACCGAATTCATTAGCTAGATTAATAATATTTTTTAGGCCGATTTTTTTTGTTATTGATATTGGAACGATATTGGATGAACTTTTGAATGATTCAATCAAAGATATAGTTCCTCTATACACTTCTGAAAAATTTTTTGGGCAATAACTTTCCCAGCATTTTGGTAAGTCTTCAAATTTATCGCTTAATTTTGTCCCTCCTATTAATGCAGCAGTATAAGGAATTATTTTAAAAGTAGAACCTAAAGGTCTTACAGATGAAGTAACTCTATTATATTCATTTACTGATGGATGTTTGCTAGTTATCATTGTCCTTATTAGTCCTGTATTTGATTCAATTGATAACAATGCAAATTCAATTTCTTTAGGTCCAACATATCTTGAGATTTTTTGGGCAGTTTTTTGCCAATCTTTATTAATAGAAGATTTAATTCTTAAAAACTTATAATCGTTCTTAGTCTCAATTTTTTTATCTGTTTCCTCAAGGATAAAATTTATTAGTAATTTATCATGTGAAAAATTATCATCTGTTTGATAATTTAGGTTTATTTTCTCTTTAATCGCCTTATTCTTATTTGTAAGAGAGATATATCCATCAAGATACATTGATTCAAGAACTTTATTTCTATTTTTAATAGCTATTTCTATATTTTGATAAGGTGAATAAATTGATGGAGCTGGAGCCAATCCTGCAATTAAAGCAATCTCTGATAATGTCAATTCTTCTATAAGTTTTCCAAAATAAACTTGAGAAGCCTCGTTAACCCCGTATGCTCCTGATCCTAAATAAATATTATTTAAATATAATTTTAAAATTTGATTTTTGTCATATCTAAATTCAAGTATGAGTGATATAAGAATTTCTTTGATTTTTCTTTGAAAACTTAAATCATTATTTAGAAAAAGTAATCTAGCAACTTGTTGTGTGATCGTACTTCCTCCCTCCTTAACATAACCACTTCTAATATTTTGAAAAAGGGCACGTGAAATACTTTTTAGATCTATTCCTTTATGTTTATAAAATCTTTTATCTTCCGAAGATATAAAAGAATTTTTAAGAAAAAAAGGAATTTTATGATTGTGATTGTCTATTTCAAATTTCCGGCTTAATTTGCTTAGTATCTTATTATCGGAAGATAAAATTACATAAGAATATTTGGGTGCTCGATACCTTTTATTTTTAGATATATCAAATTTTAATGTGGTAAATATTAGATTAAAAAAATAAAAAAATATTCCAGAAAATAGTAATATTGGAATTATTAAAACAAAAGATTTGGATTTAATCTTTTGCACCTTAAGCAACTAAAAAACTATGTCCGATCGCTAAAGCTGTAACTAACATTCCAGTTATAAGAAAGGGTTGGGCACTTGCTTGATATTTGACATCAAACTTTAGAGGATCTCTTAATAACCACATATCTTGAAATGTAATTTGTGGAATTACTAATAAAACCAAAATTACAGAGGCTAAATGTTGACCAATAATGACTAATACTACAACCATTGCTAATTGAAAAATGTCAATGAGTCCTGCACTTATTCTGCTTGCATTTTTAATCCCAAATACTACTGGTAAAGAATTCAAGCCAAGCTTTGAGTCTCCTTCTACGCTTTTGAAATCATTAATAACAGCAATACCAAGCCCAGAGAGGCTATAAGCAAGTGTTAATAATGCGGTCACAACAGTCAATTTCCCAAACAATGCTTGTCCTGCCCACCAAGGTAAAGCTATATATGATGCTCCTAATGCATAATTTCCAAGCCAACCATTTTGTTTTAATTTAAGAGGTGGAGCAGAATAAATATAACTAACAAAAGATCCTCCTAATGCTAAAAGCAAGACGGAGGGGAAGTTATGTTGAGCATATAAATCTAATAGAAAAGCAACTATTAGGCCTGCAATAAGTAATACCCAGATTTGAATTTTTACATCTTTGATTGAAATTTTTCCAGAAGGAATTGGTCTATTTGGTTCGTTAATTGCGTCAATTTCTTTGTCAAAAAAATCATTTATGGTTTGTGTATAACCTGCTAGAAGTGGCCCACTCATCAACATGCATGCTAGTGAAGCTAAAACATTACTAAATGTCCATTCAAAATTTCCACTAGCAGCTGCTCCACAAATAACACCCCATATCAAAGGGATCCATGTAATTGGCTTCATTAACTGTATACGAAGTTTCCATATACTTGAAGTTTCAGAGGCCCCCTTAATTCCTAAAAGTTGTTTTGGATCATTCACTTTACGCTTTACCCTTTCTCAATTTCTTCTGGGAAAAACCAGTTTTGCTCTCCATTCTGAAACTTTGCAGTGATTCCAATGCTTCTGCCGTCTGTCATTTTATAGCCTGTTATCACAGCTTTAGGATTAGAAGATATTTGATCAATTAATTTTCCTGGTAGTCTATCTTTTACTTTGTTAATGTTAATTTTAATTTTACTACCAATTTTGGGTAATAATTTTGTTTCAGCCATAAGAGGTAAAATGGAAGCTATTATGCAAGATTAACAGCATTTGGACAATTTTTACTAAAATGGTTGCTCTTCGTTTAATTCCTTGTTTAGATGTCGCCAATGGAAGGGTGGTTAAAGGTGTGAATTTTGTTAACTTAAGAGACTCAGGTGATCCTGTTGAATTGGCTTGTAGGTATTCTGATGAAGGCGCAGATGAATTAGTGTTTTTAGATATTAGAGCAAGTTTGGAAAATAGGAATACATTAATTGACCTTGTCTCTAGAACAGCAAAATCAGTAAAAATCCCTTTTACGGTTGGTGGAGGCATAGATTCTGTTTCTGCTATAAATGATCTTTTAAGAGCAGGAGCGGATAAAGTGAGTTTGAATTCCTCAGCCGTTAGAAATCCTGATTTAATTTCTAAAAGTTCTAGAAAGTTTGGTGCTCAATGCATCGTTATAGCAATTGATGCCAGAAGAAAAGTTAATAAGATTGATCAATGGGAGGTATATGTAAAAGGAGGACGAGAAAATACTGGGATAGATGTCTTAAGTTGGGCAAAAAAAGTTGAGGAACTAGGTGCAGGGGAAATATTACTAACTTCAATGGATGGTGATGGAACGCAGAATGGATATGATTTAGACTTGACAGAATCTGTTGCAAATATTGTTAACATCCCAGTAATCGCATCTGGAGGAGCAGGCTCTTTAGAAGATATCTATGTTGTTTTCAAGGAAGGCAGAGCATCAGCGGCACTTTTAGCATCCTTGCTTCATGATAAGAAACTTACTTTAAAAGAAATAAAAAATTTCCTCCTCGACAAAAATCTTCCAATTAGACCATATGAATAAAAATTAAAATTTATTCCAAAAAGAAAGTATTTTTAAATTTAAAATGAAATTCACCAAAACTATCGAAGTTAAAAATATATTTAATAAAATTTCCTATAAATATGACTTTTTAAATAATCTATTAAGTTTTGGACTGCACAAATTATGGAAAAGGAAATTAGTTAATTTATTAGAACCTTCAAATGGTGAAGATTGGGCTGATTTATGCTGTGGAACTGGAGATTTAGCATTCTTAATTTCTAAGAGAGTAAGTCCAAGGGGTTCAATTACTGGGATTGACAGCGCCAAGGATATCCTAAATATTGCAAAGAAAAAATCAGAACTAAGAAAAAATAAATTTATTAAGTGGGAAATTAAAGATGTTTTAGAAATTAATGATTATTCAAAAAATTTTGATGGAATTTGCATGTCCTATGGATTAAGAAACTTGAATAATGTTGAAGAAGGAATAAAAAAAGTTTTTTATCTTCTTAAGGACAAAGGAAGGGCAGGATTTCTTGATTTTAATCACTCAACAAAAAATTCTTTTTCTAATATTTTTCAGAAAATATACTTGAGGCTAATTGTAGTAACCATTTCTAGACTTTTTAATTTAAGTCCAGAATACGCATATATTGAAAAAAGTATTAGCAGCTTTCCAAAGAAAAATGAGCTTTTAAAAATTGCTAAGGATGTTGGATTTAAAGAAGCTGAATATAGAACTCTTTTTTGGGGCCAAATGGGGATATTAATTTTAGCTAAATAAATATTTACTTATTTCTTTTTTCTCCAACAAAAAGAACACTTCCCCCATCGTTTGATTTCTCCCTTAGGAGTTGGGGAATTACAGAGAGTACAAATGCACATATTATTTTGATGGATTCTGCTCGGATGCTTTGCCCAAACTATCTTTGCATTAGTAGCTCTAATATTTTTATTTTTAATTTCATAATTTTGTATTATTTTTATTTCATTCAAAGTTATTCCAATTTTCTCGATTCTCTCTTTTAATTTATGCTTGTTGTAGATTAAAGCTTGGCGCCATTGAGGATGATTTACTGCAATAGTAAGTATTTTTTTTTCAATATTTAATGGTTTGCATTCTTGAAATAGTTCTGAACCGATTAAGTCTTTCCAGTTTTCGTTGATTGTAGAAAGTTTATCTAAGTCACCAAATGATTTTTTGAAATTATCAAGACAATTTTTCAAGGGATGTGGATTACTTTTATTCACTATTGGCAAATATTTTTTGTCCAATTTGTAAAATTTACTCATCAAGACTAAAGTTAATATAATCTTTTTAAAGATGCTCGTTGTTTTAATAAAGAATTTGTGAAAGTTATTGGATCTGCAGCTAGGACAGTTTTTTATTTAAAAAAAATTCAGGGTCAATATCCAAGTTGGAGAATTCAGTACAAAATAAAATGTAAAAGTACCGAAAATGAGCTCACAAACTGGCTTGGATATTCAGAAGTAAAGAGAAACCAGCCAGTAGCGATAATAGCAAGAGAACAGTGCTCAGGTGTTGGCCAAAACTCAAAAACTTGGGTTTCCCCAAAAGGTGGGATTTGGTTAAGTGCAGCTTATCCAATATTTTCAAAAGAATTTACTAGTCAAATATTTAATTTGTCTTTAGGAATTAAGATATGTGAAATGCTTAGACAAGAGAATATAAATGTTTGTTTGAAATGGCCAAATGATATTTTTTTTGGTTCAAAAAAGTTGATTGGATTTTTACCAAGGGTGATAACTAGAGGCAAGGAAATTATCTATGTAAGAATAGGTCTTGGGATGAATGTTTTAAATTACACTCCATCAGAAGGTATTTCATTATCAAAAGTACTTCAAACTAAGAATATTAATCACCATTACTGGACAGCCAAAGTTCTTAAAGCTTTTCATGATTCAATTGAATGTAATAACAAAAAAGAATATGTGATCAAATCGGCAAATAAGTTCCTCACTAAAAGATTTTTACCTAGTGGTTATTGTCCTCATATATGGAGAATTAAAGATATTGATTTAAATGGGCATTTAAGAATTGAGAATGAAACTCAACTGAAGGTAATTAGAAGGTTCTGAATTTACTTAACTTTTAATTCAACTATTCTTCCATCCTTAAATTTAGCTATTTTTTTTGCGCGATTTGCAACTTCATCTTCGTGCGTAACTAAAACTATGGTTATTCCAGATTCATGCAGTTTGTCAAAAAGATCTAGTACATCTTCAGTGGTTTTTGAATCTAGTGCGCCAGTAGGTTCGTCTGCTAACAATATTGCAGGATTATTGATAATGGCCCTGGCAATAGCCACTCGTTGTTGTTGACCTCCGGATAACTGGTTTGGGCGATTATTCATTCTTTCTGAAAGGCCAACTTTTTTTAAGGCATTCTTACCTCTCTCTAATCTTTGTTCAGGCTCAATACCAGCATAAATCATCGGCAAAATTACGTTTTCAAGTGCAGTTGCGTCTGAAAGAAGATGAAATTGCTGAAAAACGAAGCCTAATTTTTGGTTACGTATTTCCGCTAGCTCATCATCAGATAAATTCTCAACAGGGATACCATTTAATTTATATACACCTTCAGATGGTCTATCTAGACATCCAATAATATTCATAGCTGTACTTTTGCCTGAGCCACTAGCTCCCATTACAGCTAAATAATCACCTTTATAAATTTTTAAGTTTATGCAATCTAAGGCTTTAACAGTTAGATCATCCTTCCCATATGTTTTAGATATGCTTTCTAAACTTGCGACTTTCTTAGACATTTATTGAAAAATTCCTCTAGGCAATATTATTTGCTGTAGCAATAATATCTTGTAAGAAAGGAGTTTCTGAAACCGCTGTGTTGGCTAATTTAAAAAGAGGATTAGATAGGATTCCTCCAAGAGCAGTTACCGCTACGCAAGCATAAAGTGCAACTCTTAAGGGAGGCAATCCTATAATTCCCCAATTAATTTCAGGATATGATTTAACTATTTCAGAAGCTTCCTGTGGTTCTTTTACTACCATCATTTTTATCACTGAAATGTAGTAATAAATAGATATAACTGAAGTTACCAATCCAACGATTACTAATAAATATTGATGATTTGCCCAACCTGCAAAGAACAAATATATTTTTCCAAAAAATCCTAACATAGGAGGTAAACCTCCAAGTGATAGAAGACAAAGGCTCAGGCCTAATGTAATGAGAGGATCTTTTTGGTAAAGCCCAGAGTAATCAAGAATTCTGTCAGAACCGGTTCTTAGTGAGAAAAGTATTACACATGAAAATGCACCCAAATTCATAAACAAATACGCAGCCAAATATAAAACAGCAGCTGATAAACCATCTTGTGTCCCAGATACGATTCCAATCATTACAAATCCGGCTTGTCCAATAGAACTGTAAGCTAGCATCCTTTTCATTGAGGTTTGAGCTAGAGCTACAACATTTCCGAGGGCCATGCTCAAGATGGCTAAAATAGTAAATAAAAGTTTCCACTCCTCATCGAAAGAAGAGAAAGTGGTGCTTAATATTCTTATTGCAAATGCAAATCCTGCTGTTTTTGAACCAACAGATAAAAAAGCCACTACAGGTGTAGGTGAGCCCTCATATACATCAGGCGTCCATTGATGAAAAGGGACTGCAGCTATTTTAAATGCAACAGTTGATAGGACAAATACAAGAGCTAAAGAAGTAATGAATGATGGCTTGTTGATAATCTCTAAACCAATTGTTGCTAAGTTCGTTGAACCACTTAATCCATAAAGGAAAGAGGAACCGTACAAATAGACTGCAGCGGCCGCTGAACCAACAAGCAAATATTTTAAAGCTGCTTCTGAACTCCTTGGATCTCTCTTGAGATAACCAGAAAGTAAATAGCTCGCTACCGATAAAGTCTCAAGAGATATGAATACACTAATAAGGTCAGTAGATCCACACAAAAGCATTGCCCCAAGAGTTGCCGAAAGAACTATCGCCGCGAACTCCCCAATAGGGCTTCCACTTTGTTCTGTATAACGCCAGCTTATTAGTAAAGAAACTAAAGTTGATAAAGCTATTATTGCTCTGAATGCGATTGCTAAATTATCTGAATTAAAGGAACCAAGAAATGCACTATTTACTGGATTACTCCATTGAGAGGCTAAACTTAAGAGAGAGCCGCCAATTGATAAATAGCAGATTATTGGTGCCCATTTTGATGCAGTTTTTTCTCCTGCTAAATCTACAAGAAGAGTTCCAACAATACCTAGTAAGATAAAAGCCTCTGGAATAATGGCTTGAGCATTTAAATTAATTGTAAAGATTTCGTTGGGCACTTTATTAAATAGGATTAAATTAGATGATTGATTGTAATGGTGAAAGAGTTAATCTTAACTTAATTATAATTTGTGGGTATGATTTTTGAAATTTTCAAGAGATATTACTTTAAAAAGTTTCAAATAATCATAATATGCCCTAACTGAACAAAAACACCAATTTTTGAAATAAACCTTGGATCACACACTAGTTATTGTTGAAAGTCCCACCAAAGCAAAAACTATAAGAAAGTTTTTGCCTTCTAATTATGAAGTTCTTGCTTCAATGGGACATGTAAGAGATCTTCCAAAAGGGGCCGCTGAAATCCCCGCTGCAGTCAAAAAGGAAAAATGGTCAAGGATAGGAGTAAATACAACGGAAGATTTTGAACCACTTTATATAGTTCCAAAAGATAAGAAAAAGGTTGTTAAAGAGCTGAAAGATGCTTTGAAAGGTGCCACCGAACTATTACTGGCGACTGATGAAGATAGAGAGGGAGAGAGCATTAGCTGGCATCTTCTGCAAATACTGAAGCCTAAAATACCTACTAAGAGAATGGTTTTTCATGAAATTACAAAAAAGGCAATTAATAAAGCTTTAGATCAAACAAGGGAAATTGATATGGAACTTGTTCAGGCTCAAGAAACCAGAAGAATCTTAGACAGGCTTTTTGGATATGAATTATCTCCTTTACTTTGGAAGAAGGTAGCTCCCAGATTATCTGCAGGTCGTGTTCAATCAGTTTCTGTAAGACTTCTTGTTAGAAGAGAAAGAGAAAGAAGATCCTTTAAAAAAGCTAGTTACTGGGGGATTAAAGCTTCCCTAGTAAAGGATAATGTTTCTTTCGAAACTAAATTATTTAGTTTAAATGGTCAAAGAATTTCTAATGGTTCCGATTTCGATGAACAGACCGGTAAATTAAAACAAGGAAATAAATCTTTAATAATTGGAGAAGATAAAGTACATGATTTGTTGAAGACTTTTTCCTCCGAGGATTGGTTAGTCTCAAAAATCGAAAAAAAACCATCCACTCGTAAGCCAGTTCCTCCATTTACAACAAGTACATTGCAACAAGAAGCAAACAGAAAGCTTCGTTTGTCTGCAAGGGAAACTATGAGATGTGCACAAGGTCTTTATGAGAGAGGTTTCATAACATATATGAGGACTGATTCAGTTCATCTTTCCGAACAAGCTACAAGAGCTGCTAGAGAATGTGTCAGTTCTATGTATGGAAAAGAATATTTATCTAATTCACCAAGACAATTCAATTCAACTGCAAGAAATGCTCAAGAAGCACACGAAGCTATAAGGCCCGCAGGTGAGGTATTTAAAACACCAAAGGAAACTAATCTGACTGGTAGAGACTTATCTCTTTACGATTTAATTTGGAAAAGAACTGTAGCTAGTCAAATGGCGGAAGCTAGGCTAACAATGATTAATGCCGAAATTAGTGTGGGGGATGGATTATTTAAATCGAGCGGGAAAAGTATTGATTTCGCGGGATTCTTCCGAGCTTATGTCGAGGGAAGTGATGACCCAAGTTCGTCCCTTGAACAACAAGAAATTATTCTCCCAAACCTAACAACTGGAACAAGTCTTGAAGTCGCTAATAAGGAATCTACTTTTCATGAAACCAAACCGCCTGCAAGATATACAGAGGCTGCATTAGTTAAAGTTCTTGAAAAAGAAGGGATTGGAAGACCTTCTACCTATGCGAGTATTATCGGGACAATTGTGGATAGAGGTTATGCAAATATATCTTCAAATACTTTGGCTCCAACGTTTACAGCTTTTGCTGTTACCGCTCTGTTAGAAGAACATTTCCCTGATCTGGTTGATACTACTTTTACTGCAAAAATGGAGTCTTCATTGGATGAAATATCTTCAGGCAATCTTGAGTGGCTTCCATACCTCGAGACTTTCTATAAAGGTAAAAATGGTCTTGAGGTAAAAGTTCAGAAAACAGAGGGTGATATTGATGGTAAAGCTTATAGACAAGTTGATTTCGAAGACCTTCCTTGCGTAGTCAGAATAGGATCTAACGGCCCTTGGCTAGAGGGCACAAAAATTGATGAATCTGGCAATGAAATTCAGGCGAAAGGTAATCTTCCGATGGATATAACTCCCGGAGATTTAGACATAAAGCAAGTTGATCAAATTTTAAGTGGCCCATCAGATCTTGGAACTGATCCAAAAACTGGGGAAAAAGTCTTTTTAAGATTTGGACCTTATGGACCTTACGTACAATTGGGAAATAATGATCAAGATAAAGCTAAACCAAGAAGAGCTTCATTACCCAAAGAGTTGAAAACTGATGATCTAACTCTAGATGAGGCTCTTGTACTTTTAAGTTTGCCTAGATTGTTAGGCGTACATCCTGAAGGAGGTGTTGTTGAGGCTGATAGAGGAAGATTTGGACCTTATATTAAATGGATTAAAAATGAAAATGAATCTGAAAACAGATCATTAAAGAAAGATGATGATGTTTTTACAGTTGATATAAAACGAGCATTAGAAATTCTTGCGATGCCAAAAATGGGTAGAGGCGGTCAAGAGATAATTAAAGACTTAGGAAAACCGAAAGGATTTCAAGAAAAAATCCAAATATTAAATGGAAGATATGGGGTCTATTTAAAATGTGGCAAAACTAATGTTTCGATTGCCAAAGATACTGACTTAGAAAAATTCACCATAGATGATGCTGTTTCTCTTTTAGAAGAAAAACTAAAAGATAAAAAAGGATCCATTTTAAAAAAAACAAAAATAAGTAATAAAAAAACTACAAGGAAAAAGAAAAGTTAGAAAAAAATATGATTTTAAAAAAAAAAGAATTTTTTTTATTTATTGTTTTAATTTTCTTGCAATCATGCTCTGGAGGGAGAATTGGAAATTTTCTTGAAAGTAGTTTTAATGATTTAGAAAAAACAAGCCAAAATGAAGATTTACAAAATAATTTAGTAAATAAAAAAATTGTAGAAAAAGAAAATAAAGAAATTGATGTTAAAAAAAATAAAAAAATTAAAAAAGTAGAAAAGCCAAAAAATATTCCAGAAAATAAAAAGGATACAAATTCAGAAAAAGAAAACAAAGAAATTGATGTTAAAAAAAATAAAAAAATTAAAAAAGTAGAAAAGCCAAAAAATATTCCAGAAAATAAAAAGGATTTAAATTTAGAAAAAATGGCAAAACAAAAAAATAACAAAATTAAGAATCTTTCAAAAAAAAGAAAAATTGAGCTTCAATCTTACAAAATAATACTCATCTTAAAAAATGTAGATCCAAAAGATCCCACGGAAGAGTTAAGTTCCATATTAAGTAATTCTGAGGTAAATTTTGAAATAGAAAAGATTGAACGTATCTTTGATTCAAAAAATAAAAGTATGAATACAAATTAATTAAAAATATTCAACAAAAAATGAAAATAACAACAAAAACTGAAGCTTTAAATATTGTGGAGACCTCATATTTAGCATCTCTTTCGTCTTTATTATGGGTTGCACTATATTATTTGCCCATTGGGGGAGCTTTATTAAGGTTAATTTTACCCCTCCCAATCATCTTGTTGCACTTGAGAAGAGGGACTAAAATTGCATTGGAAGGACTCTTAATACAATTTCTACTTTTATTCATAATTATGGGGCCTGTTAGAGGAACTTTATTTTTATTTCCCTATGGGATCTTGGCTTTTTGGTTAGGTTGGTGTTGGTTTAAAGAAAGGAGTTGGAAACTTAGTTTAACTGTAGGAGTTGTTATTGGAACCCTTGGCTTCTTACTACGAGTAATAGCATTATCTACGTTGGTTGGAGATAATCTTTGGGTTTTAATTACTAGAGCGAGTTATGGCCTAATAGAAAAGTTGATTGGATTATTTGATTTACCTATATCCCCCTCGATTTTGATTATCCAATTGGGTGCAATTTTATTAATAATTTTTCAAGAAATAGTTTATGTTTTAACGGTACATGTAGTTGCTTATTCTCTATTTCCTAGATTTAAATTAACTATCCCAGATCCTCCAAGATTATTAGATAGCTTAGTTGATTTAAATAATTGAAAAAAGTAAGAATGTACAGTACAGAATTAGGGATAAATTTTTTTGGTAATGAATCCAATAAAAAAAATCAACTTAATAAGATAGAAATACTGAAAAAGAATATTAATAATCTCAAAATATTTCTTGTAATTGCAGGCACTAATACATCGCAAATTCCTGGAATTTCCGCGGCAGGTATTAATGCAAAATCAAGGAGAAAAACTGCTCTCGCAGATGCTGAATTTTTGCTTAAGGGTGCTTCAAAAGATCATAAATATAAATTGCCTTTCCTGAAAGCGGGAGTAACTCCGGCCCTAATAAGTCATGTTTGTTCAAGGCTTATAAATATTTATCCAGTCATTGTTCCTTTGGGAATAGGAGTAAAGCCTTATTTTAATCATTTGGTTGTAGAAGATAGAGATTTGGGACCGTCAAATTGTCTTACTACTGGTAAATCTATGACCAAAGAGAGGGTTATAAATCTCTATAAAAGAGGTCTTTCGATAGGAAAATCCTCAAAACAACCTATCTTAATTTCTGAATCTGTACCAGGAGGCACCACAACTGCTCAGGCAGTAATGGAAGCCTTTGGTTTGCGGGTGTCTAATTTAGTAGGGAGTAGTTTATTTAAAGTTCCAAGAGAATTAAGAAGAAAAGTAGTTCAAAAAGGAATTTTAAATGCAAATCTTAAGACTGGTTTTGACTCTTTTGATGTTGTCGCGGCAGTAGGTGATCCTTTCCAAGCTTTCTCAATGGGCCTATTAATTGGTGCCAGGTTAGCAAATCAACCTGTCATATTGTCTGGTGGAAGTCAGATGGTAGCGATCATTTTGCTTGTATTAGAATTCTTAGATTTGAAAAATGAAGATGAATTTATTGAAGATGTTTTTATTGCGACAACTGGGTGGCTTGTGAAAGATAATTCTCTGAGTGATTTATTAAATCTAATTAATGAAAAATATGATGTCAAATTATTAGGTTTAGCAAGTCCTTTAAATTTCAAATCTTCAAAATACAAAGAATTGAAAGATTATGAATTAGGTCATGTTAAAGAAGGTGTAGGTGCTGGTGGAATATCATTGCTTGCTTTCTTATATGGATTTAAAAATGAAGAAATAGTTTCATTGTGCCAACAAAATCTGGAAATGATGAAGGGCTTAGGTCAAATTTCTTTAGAGAAGGATTGCTGAATGTTTTTAAAATTTGCAACCAGAAGAGAATTTTTAAATTATGGTAAGCTTTCGTTTTTATTTCTCTTAAACTCTTGCAGTAATCTTCCTAATAAAATAAAGATTGCACTTCAAAATTCTTTTTACCCAGAGTCTTTTAAAGATACGATTCCAAAAGATTGGAAGCAGGAAAAAATTAATTTTGAAAGTATCCAGCTACAAAAAAATAGAGACATAATTTTCAATTCTGACTTTACTTTAATAAACGATGGATGGATTACTAGTATAGATTTTGCAAAATTTGAAAAAATAAATGAATATCCATTGATCGAAAATTTGGATAAGAGATCGATAGATTTCTTGGGAAGTTTTAATCAAAATCAGAGAAGTAAATTATTTCCTATTGGCGTGGTACCTTATACAATTGTCATTAAAAATAATAAAGAATTACTAAATTCAGCCAGGAATTCTTGGGATTTTCTTCTTTCTAAAAAATTAACTGGGAAAATTATTTTCCCACAAAGTCCCAGAATAATATTATCAATTTCAAAAAAAATTAATTCATCTAATTCTTTAAAAAAGCTCAAAAGCCAAGCAATGTTATTTGATGATAGAAATATGCTCAATTGGTTGATTAATTCTGATGCTTGTGTCGCAATATTGCCTTATAGTCTATGCTCAAAATATTTAAAAATAGATCCAAGGCTTTCTTTGGTTTTCCCAAGCCAAGGCGTACCTTTGATGTGGCATTTTCTACTTAGTCGATCAATTCAAAATAATTCACTATTAATTAAATGGATTAAATCTTTAGAAAATAAATCAATAGTAGATAAATTAGTAAGCCAGGGTTGGTATCTACCATTCAATAATGATTATTTACAAAGTAAATATAAATCTGAGATGTTCCCCATCTCAGGGCCTTCTAAGAAATGTTGGGAAAATAGCTGGTCTTTCCCTGTCCTAACAAATGAGCAAAAAGTTAATCTTAAAAATTTATGGAATGATTCTTTAACCCCATAATCTTTTTCTCGGAGTTTCAATTAATAAGTTATGGGTTTGCTTTAATAAATTTGGTATATCTAATTGATTAGGACATTTAGGAACACATTCATTGCATTCTTGACAAAGTGAGGCATTTTTTTCTTCCCACCAGTGGTCAGCTTTTCCTATTAAATTGTATCTTTCTTTTGAAAATTCTAATTGGCCATAACCAATCGATATATTCCTTAAACGAAGTATTTCTGGAATAGGTATTTCATTTGGGCATGGAAGACAACATCTGCATTGTTCACATTTTGTTGAGTTTAATCTTTCATTAGCCACTTCCTCAATTTTATTTAGGGCGCTTTTTTCAAGTTTTGTAAGCTTCTCGAAGGAGTTTCTAAGTTTATGTGCAAATTCAAAATCTTTTTTGTTTGTCGCCCCCAAGGACAAAGTTGTAATGCCTTTTGCTAAGAGAAATCGATACGCTAATTCTAATGGATGAAAAGGCTTAGAGGCCTCTAACAAAATATCACTTGGAGAATATAATTTCCCGCCTTTATCAGCGGGCGATATTGCTAATACTCCCATACCTTTTTTTATAGCTTCCTCTGCCAAAGTAATTTTAGATTGATCTAAATAATGTAAATGTAGACTGCAAAAACTAAAAACTTCACAGTTAATTGCATCTTTAATTAGTGAATAACTTCCGTGTGAACTAAAACCAACTTGATCAACTAGTTCCTTCTCAAGTATCCAAGATATGAATTTCTTACCTTCTCCAGTTAGAACCCAGTCTAGATGTTTTTTTAAGTTCAATCCATGAATTGCAAGATTATTAATTTTCTCGCGATTTAAATTTTTAAGAGAATTTTTAAAATTATTTTTTAAAAAGTTAAAATCACCCTTTGGTAAAACTTTGTTAGTAATCACCCATTTTTTTTCGGGTATGTTGTCTTCTAATGCAAGTTTTTTTATTGAATTTCCAATAAGTGATTCAGCATCGCCATAAGAAGGTGCTGTTTCTATATGGTTAATTCCTACAAAATAAGCATTTTTTATTATTTGATACATTTTTTCGAGACTTTCAGTAGCTCGCATTGTCCCTAAAGTGAATAAGCTCACTTTCGCCCCTCTACCAAATGATCTTTTTTGTGAATTAATAATCATCTAAATATGATCAATTTCTTTTTTTACTCTTTAATTTATTTATAGTTGAAAATGATTTAAAGTAAATTAAAGTAAATACAAAATTTTGCAAAAATATTTTTCTTAAATCTATGTTCACAGGAATAATTCAATCAACTGGAAAAATAAAAAAGGAAAAAAATATTTTAGAGATTCAAATTCTAGATAACTTATTTGATATGGCAATCGGTGACAGCATAGCTGTTGATGGAATTTGTTTGACAGTTAAAGAGATTTTTCAAAATAAATTTACTGTTGATGTTAGTGAGGAAACATTAAAAAAAACAACTTTGGGAGTAAAGTCAAACGTGAATCAGATTGTTAATTTGGAGCCCGCTCTTAGGTTGTCTGACCGTCTGGGAGGGCATATAGTGAGTGGACATGTTGATGGCCTTGGAATAGTTGAGAATATAGAAAAATTAGAGAAATCTTGGCTATTATCCATAAAGTGGAAAAATAATGATTTTTCTAAATATGTAGTTAATAAAGGCAGTATTTGTGTAAATGGTATAAGTCTTACAATTGCAAAATATGAGCACGAAGGAGAAATATTTACTATTGCAATAATTCCTCACACTTGGCATAACACAAATTTGAATAAATTAAATGTTGGTGACAGCGTAAATCTTGAGGCAGATGCACTAATTAAATATGTAGAGAAATTACTTTTGTTTAATAGGAATAATAAAGAAGATTTTTCTAAAAATAATATTTCTTCGGAGTGGCTTAAAGAAAACGGTTGGTAATATATAGTCTCTAATTTAATGGAATCAGATAAATTGTCTTTGATTCTTTTTTTAGATCAATTTTAAATTCCTTACCAGGTTCTAGACCTAATTTCTTGGTGTAGGCATGACCTATTAATAGATTCCCATTGCCGTGAACCTTAGTTTTGAATTCTGTCTGCCTGCCTCTTGAAGTTCTTCTATTGCCAGCTCTCCCTTGAACTTTTCCTATTTTGTAACCTTTTGCTTCGATAAGCGCCCTATAAAAACTTTTTCTTAAGACTCTACCGCTAGGACCAACGTACCCACAGCCTCTTGCTATTTCATCTTCAGATTGTTTACTCAATAATTTTGCTTTCTCAAGAAGTTCTTTTCCTTCTAGCATTATCTGACAAATTTCTAATTATATATTCTTACTAAAAAAGAGAACTGTGGCAATATAAATTAATAAAAAATATATTTAATTTTTTAAATTTATTTTTCTTATAAAAGATACAAAATAATAAATAATATAACCCATATGCCATCTACAAAATGCCAGTACAATTCAACGGCTTCTAGAGGGAAGATATTTTGACTAGTGATTCTTCCGCCATTTACTCTCGATTGCCAAGCAATAATTAAAATCATTAAAGTGCCTAAAGTGACATGTAAACCATGAAAACCAGTAAGTGCATAAAAAGTACTTGCAAATAAATTATCTGTTAATCCAAAAGGTAAATGAAAATATTCAAACAATTGACATATTAAAAAAATTATTCCAAGAAAAGCAGTAAAAAATAACCATTTTTGGGAATCAGAGTTTTTATCTTTCAAAAGTGCTTTACCTGCCTTATGGAAAGTTGCACTACTAACAAGTAATAAAATAGTATTTATTGTAGGTATTGGGAGCTCTAATTCATAAATAGCTCCATCAGGTAATGGATTTACAGCTTTATAGGTTAGATATGCAGCGAAGAATCCAGCAAAAGTCATTCCATCTGCAATTAAGAAAGTTATAAGACCAAACATTCTGAAGTCTTCATGTTTTTCATTAACTTCAGAATTATTTTTTTGAATTTCTTTTGAGCTATCTAGAGTTGTCATATGTTTTTATTTTTTGTTCAGAAAATTTTCACCATAACCATAAGGTTCTTCTACTAATGGAGCTTCTCCTTTCCAATTCTCAACTGGAGGAGGAGATGATGTTAACCATTCAGGTGTTAGAGCATTCCACGGGTTATCTCCAGAATCTTTACCGTTTCTCACACTAAAGAATATGTTGATTAAAAAAGGAATTGTACTTATAGCCATCAATAGAGCTCCTAAACTACTAATTTGATTAACGAACTGGAATTGAGGATCATATTCTGCCACTCTTCTTGGCATTCCATTTAAACCGAGCCAATGTTGAGGAGCAAAGCACAAGTTGAAGCCAATAAAGGTAATAATAAAATGTAAAATTCCTAATTTTTCATTAAGCATTTTTCCGGTTACTTTGGGGAACCAATGATAAATGGATGAGAAAATAATAAAAACAGTACCTCCATAAACTATGTAATGAAAATGGGCCACAACGAAATAGGTATCATGTACATGAATATCGAAAGGGACCTGTGCCAAAGCAACTCCTGTAATACCTCCAAAAACAAAATTTATAATAAATCCGCAGGAGAATAACATCGCACTATTGATAGAAATTTTGCCTCCCCATAATGTTGCAACCCAATTGAAAAATTTTATCCCTGTTGGAACAGCAATAAATGCTGTCGCAATAGTAAAGAACAATCTCATCCAAGGGGGAGTTCCACTGGTAAACATGTGATGCGCCCAAACAACTAAACCTAAAACAACTATCCCCATTATTGAAAAAACCATTGTTGTATATCCAAAAAGTGGTTTTCTAGCATGGACAGGAAGTATTTCACTAACTAAACCAAAGGCAGGAAGGACCATAATGTAAACAGCTGGATGAGAATAAAACCAAAATAAATGCTGATAAACTACGACATTTCCACCTAAAACAGGATTGAAGAAACCTGTATTAGCGATAATATCAAAGCTAAGTAGAATTAAAGTCCCTGCCAAAACAGGAGTTGACAAAACAACTAGTAGACTTGTCCCAAGCATTGCCCAACAATACATTGGCAATTGCATGAGTTTTAATCCTGGCCTTCTTAATTTGATAATGGTCGCAATAAAGTTTATTCCACCAAAGATAGAACTGCCTCCAAGTAATAGAACGCTCAAAATCCAAATTATTTGTCCCGATTGAGGAGTAGTTATGCTTAATGGCGGATAAGCAGTCCACCCAGCTTGAGCAGCACCCTCAACAAAATAGCTTGCTACCAGCATCAAACCTGAAGGAGGAATTAGCCAAAAAGCTACAGCATTTAATCTTGGAAATGCCATATCTCTTGCACCCACATAGAATGGAATTAAATAATTTCCAAAAGCACCGTTAACTACAGGCACTATCCAAAGGAATATCATTATTGTTCCATGCAAGGTTAAAACTTGGTTATATACATCTCTTGGCATAAAGTCAGACATTGGACTGGCTAGTTCAATTCTTATAGCGCTCGCTAAAGTTCCTCCTATTAAATAGAAAAGAAAACCGCAGACTAAGTATTGTATCCCAATGACTTTATGATCAAGACTAAAACTAAAGTATCTGAGCCAGCCTTTAGGTTGAAGACTTTCATTATTAGTTTTTTGTGGTTCAATTGAAATTGTCATAAATTCACCTCTGTTTTTTTATTTTTGTTAAACCAATCGTTATAATCAGATTCTTCTTCAACAATTATGGAGGCTCTCATCCCTCCATGATATGGGCCACATAATTCTGCGCAAATTATTGGATATTTTCCTACTTTTGTAGGAGTGAAATTTAGAATAGTTGGTTGTCCAGGAATAATATCCTGTTTGATTCTGAATTCAGGCACCCAAAAAGCATGAATGACATCCTTAGATTCCATTTTCATCGATACTTTTTGATCAACAGGGACGTGTAGTTCTCCTGATATAAAATTGCCTTTGGGATAATTGAATAGAAATGCAAATTGCATAGCCGAAACTTCTATTGATAAATTATTTTTTGATATTTCAGTATTAGGAGTTTGACTAATCCCAGCCCATATTTTTTCAGGATTTGAACTCATCATTTCGTGGTTATGATTTAGTTCCTTCATCCCTCCCATTCGATCGTAGATGTTGTAGCTATATAAACCTATTAATAAAACAATTATTGAAGGGATAATTGTCCATACAATTTCTAAGCTTAAGTTTCCCTCTAAAGCTATACCATCTCCTATCTGATCATTTCTTTTCCTAAACTTAAATAAACTATAAATTACTGCTATTGTCATTCCTATAAAAATAATTAAGCCTATGATGAAAAGAATTTTAAAAAGTTCGTCGTAAATTGGCGCATTAATACTTGCTTGAGCTGGGAGCAAATTTACATTAAATCCAATCCAAAAAGATATAGCAAAAACGAGTGAAATAATTAGTATTAAATAAATGTTTTTATTTAACAATTGATTTCTAAAATTTGTATTTATATTTTTAAGATATTCAATTTTTTAAATTCTGCATCCTTTAGTTAAAAGAAAACCATTTAAATTCATAACTTCTTAAGATTTAAAAAATAAAAGACGTATTATTAATAACTTTTTAGAGTTAATTGTCAGGGAAAAAAGATTATTTTAATAAATTATTTTTTAAATTAAACATATTAATTTTTAATTAATGTTTAGGTTTTGAATCTAAATTATTATGCAAAATATATAAGTTTTTCAAATTTGATCAATAAAAAATTATATAAATCAAAATATCTGCCAATTTTTAAAAGATTAGGAAGTCATAGTGTATTCGCACTCATCGTACTAATCGTAATTGGAGGTGCTACGAGAGTTATGGAGGCTGGCCTTGCTTGTCCTGATTGGCCATTATGTTATGGATCTTTTTTGCCTTTTACTCATATGAACCTAAGAGTTTTTCTAGAGTGGTTTCATCGTCTAGATGCTTTTCTGGTTGGAGTCTTAATTCTTTTTAAATTTGCTCTTTCAATTATCTGGAAAAAAGAAATTCCAAATTGGTTACCTAAAACTTATTCATTACTACTTTTTCTTGTTATTGTCCAAGGATCTTTTGGTGCTTTAACAGTAATAAACCTGCTTGATTCATATATTGTTTCGGGCCATCTTTTAATAGCATTTCTACTTCTCATTACAACGATTTCAATAAATCAAAAATTAGAAAATGACGAAATAGAAGAGCCATTAATCTGGTGGAGATTATTATTGTTTTTTCCTCTTTTACTTACTCTAATTCAATCTTTTATTGGAGTAAGGCTTTCATCAACCTGGTCATCACATATTTGCTTATCTTTTAATAAACATTGTCTAATTCTAAATATTCATAAATTATTTGCTTTTCCAATTGCTTTTTCAATTCTATTAATCATTGCTACTGCAATTTATAAGAGAAATTTGCTTAATGAAAATTGGAAATATCTCTCAGCACTTATTTTCCTCTTGCTTTCCCAAATCGCTTTGGGTGTTTTAAGTCTTAAAACAAATTTGAATGAACCTATTTTTATTATCGGTCATCAACTTAACGCTTCTTTATTTATTGCGATATTAACAACATTAATTTTTAGAAATCCTTTTACTAAAAAAGTTCTAAACCACTCCCTAAATTCTCAAATGGTTGGTATCAATTCATGAACAGTAGTAACTTAGAAAACTTGAACTATAAATCTCCAATTAAGGATGAAGTTGTACCTTCAAGAAAAAGATTAACTTTGCCGCCTTGGCTTGAAGTAGCAAAACCTAGATTAATCCCACTTTTATTGGCAACAACTTTGGGAGGAATGGCTTTAACAGAAGAATGGCCTTTGTCTTCACCGAAACTTATATGTACTTTAGGAGGAGGCTCTTTGGCAGCGGCAGCAGCAGGAGCTCTTAATTGCTTGTGGGAAATGGAATTAGATAAGAGGATGACAAGAACTAGCAAAAGAGCCTTGCCATCAGGAAAGTTGTCATCTGAGACTGTATTTTTAGCTGCCGTATCATGTACTTTGGCAGCTTCGATGCTTTTAGTAAGTGGTGTAAATTATTTGGCTGCGGGTTTAACTCTTCTTGGTTTATTTAGCTACGTAATTTTATATACAGTTATTTTGAAACCTCGTACAACAAAAAACATTGTTTTCGGAGGAGTTGCTGGTGCGATACCACCCTTAGTTGGAGCATCTGCTGCTACAGGGCATGTAGGTCTTAGTGGTTGGTGGTTGTTTGGTTTAGTAATGTTATGGACCCCAGCTCATTTTTGGGCACTTGCAATTTTATTGAAGGATGATTACGCATCTGTTGGTATTCCTATGCTCCCTTCTGTTAAAGGATCTGTTTTTACTGCTAAAGCGATTTCTCGTTACGGATTGGCAACAGTTTTAATGAGTATTATGGGAGTTTTTGCTTTACCTGAAGGAGGTCTCTTATATGGAATTATGTTATTGCCATTTAATGGAAGACTTTTGCAATTAATAAATGAATTAAAGAAATCTCCTGATGATCTTTCAAGAGCAAAGTCTCTTTTTAGGTGGTCTATTCTCTATATGTTTGGCATTTGTCTTTTGTTATTAATTTCCAGAACCCAACTATCCGTAGAATTTGAGCAGCAATCTATGCAAATATTTTTATCTATAGTATCTCTGCTTAGTAATTAAATTAGATGTAAAATGTTTTTTAAGTAAATAGTAAGTTTGATGAATTATATAAAAGTTAAAGGGCTCTCAAAATCTTATTCAGATATCAATGCATTAAAAAATTTATCGATGGAAATTGAAGCTGGCACATTATTCGGCATACTAGGTCCAAATGGTGCTGGCAAATCAACACTAATAAAAATACTCGCTACTTTAATAGAGCCTGATAGTGGAGAAGTTTTTATAAATGATATTAATCTGATAAAAAATTCAAGGAAAATTAGAGAATTAATTGGTTATGTGGCCCAAGACATTGCACTTGATAAAATATTAACTGGACGAGAGCTTTTGGATTTTCAATCAGATTTATATCACATCAACAAAAACAAAAAATTTGAAAGGATAAAGAAATTAATAGATCAATTAGAAATGAATGATTGGATTGATCGTAAGTGCGGAACTTATTCAGGGGGAATGAAAAGAAGAATAGATCTGGCAGCTGGACTTTTACATTTGCCCCAAGTATTAATTTTGGATGAACCGACAGTTGGTTTAGATATTGAGAGTAGAAACATTATATGGCAACTTTTGAAAGATTTGAGAAATAATGGAATGACCATTATTTTAAGCAGTCACTATCTTGATGAAATAGATAAATTGGCAGACAGATTAGTGATAATTGATGATGGAAGAGTTATCGCAAAAGGGACTCCTGCAGAGCTCAAAAATAAATTAGGAGGAGATAGAGTAACTTTGAAAGTAAGAGAATTTAGTAATCAGGAAGAAGCAAAAAATATATGTCAAATTTTATCTTCAATAGATGGAATTAGTCAGATCATCATAAATGAAGCTCAAGGTTTCTCGATAAATTTTGTAGCAGATAAGGAAAAAGATTTACTTACGAAGCTAAAAGTGGAATTGGCCTTCTCAAAGTTTGAAATTTTTTCTCTTACCCAAAGTCAGCCAAGCTTGGATGATGTATATCTTCAGGCAACCGGGAAAACATTATTGGATGCTGAAATTTCTATGGCAGGGAAAAGAGACCTAAAAAAAGAATCAAAGCAATCCATGCGATAAAAAAACTTTTAGTTAACTAACTATAATGAATACTAATTACTGCTAATTATGGAATTACAACAGTATAATTTATTTTTTTTATATCAAGAAACATTTGCCTTAACAAAGAGATTATTTATTCAATTAAAAAGAAGACCATCAACTCTTTTAGCAGGAATATTTCAACCCATAATTTGGCTTTTTTTATTTGGGGCATTATTCTCTAAAGCTCCTGAAGGTTTTTTACCAGGAGTTGATTCTTATGGGAATTTTTTGGGAGCAGGACTTATTGTTTTTACTGCTTTTAGCGGAGCCCTAAACTCTGGTCTTCCTTTAATGTTTGATAGAGAGTTTGGATTTCTTAATAGATTACTTGTGGCTCCTTTAACCAGTAGATTATCCATAGTTTTATCTTCTTTTTTTTACATAACAATCTTGAGCTTTGTTCAGAGTATTGTAATAATGGTTGTTTCATACATTTTGGGTTATGGATGGCCCAACTTATATGGTTTAGGTATTGTGTTTACAACGCTAATTTTATTAGTTCTTTTTGTGACATCAATAAGTTTATGTTTAGCGTTTGTTTTGCCGGGACATATTGAATTAATCGCTCTTATATTCGTAATAAATTTACCTCTTCTCTTTGCGAGTACTGCTTTAGCTCCAATCTCTTTTATGCCAAATTGGCTGGGATGGTTAGCTTCATTAAATCCATTAACTTTTGCTATTGAACCTATTAGGACTGCCTATACACAGACTATCGATTTAGAATTAGTGGCTTTACATGCCCCATATGGTGATTTAACTTGTAAGAGTTGTATCTCAATTTTATTTTCTTTAACAGTTTTTTCCTTGATTATTATAAGGCCTCTGTTAAATAGAAAGTTAAATTAGAAATTTTATGCATTTAAAAAATTATTTAATAGAAGTTTTTAAACTAGCCACTTTAGAAAATAATCTTTTGATTAAAGAAAATGTTGTTCTTAAGTGGGTACATAGATTTGGGATTGATTCATTAAATGATTTATTAATCCATAGTTCACTACAAAAAGAAAATCAGCGCGAAGAAGAAAATCAAGAACAGATATCTTTAATTGATAAAGTACATAAAGAAAAGCAAGAACAAATTAAACTTGAATTATCAAAAACTTTTGAAAATACGGAAGAAACCAAGTGGGAATCAAATGGATTGGAAACTGCTAGCAGTAATGGAATATCTAGCAAAAATAAAAATTCTAATAAAATAAAACAATTTACTGAAACATCAAAATTACCCCTACCTTATATAAAAAATTTAAGAAAGTGGATTAACAACGATAAAAAAGCTAGTTAGCTTTTACATCATACCCGGCATTCCCATGCCACCCATTCCCGGCATTCCCATGCCACCCATTCCCGGCATTCCCATGCCACCCATTCCCGGCATTCCCATGCCACCCATTCCTGGCATTCCCATGCCACCCATTCCTCCCATTGGATCTCCACCTGGCCCTCCAGGGGCTGCGGCTTCAGGCTCTGGAATGTCGGCCATCGCAACTTCTGTTGTGAGGAGCATAGCTGCAATAGATACTGAATCTTGAAGAGCTAATCTTATTACTTTGGTTGGATCTAATATTCCTGAATCTTTTAAATCCTCATATTTTCCTGAATTAGCATTAAAGCCTTTGTTAAGTCTTTTAATTTCAGCGACAACTACATCTCCATTAAAACCAGCATTTTTTGCTATTTGTTTGGTAGGTTCCAAAAGGGCTTCTTTTACTATATTTATCCCTGTTCTTAAATCATCTGAAGATGTTTCACTTAAATTTAAAAGGTCATCTGATATTTCAATTAATGTTTGTCCTCCTCCAGAAACAACACCCTCTTCAATAGCAGCTTTCGTAGCATTAAGGGAATCTTCGATTCTCAACTTTTTATACTTCATTTCTGTTTCTGTAGCAGCTCCTACTTTGATGAGAGCTACTCCTCCGGCTAGTTTGGCTATCCTTTCATTGATTTTATCCTGATCATACTCAGATTCAGTTATATTAACTTCTCTCTTTAATTTATCTACTCGCGATTTAACTAAATCTTTAGTGTCTTCGAAGGCAACAATTGTAGTTTTATCCTTTGTGATAGTTATTTTTTTTGCTTTGCCTAAATCATTAATCGATACTTTATCAAGTGTCATTGATTTATCTTCGCTAATTAACTTAGCTCCTGTAAGAATTGCAATATCTTCAAGGGCAGCTTTTCTTCTCTCACCAAATAACGGAGCTCTTACGGAAGCTACATTTAAAACCCCACTATTCTTATTCAAAACCAGAGTTGTTAAAGCCTCTCCTTCGATATCTTCAGCAAGAATTAGAAAAGGTGAGCCTGACTTCTGAATTTCTTCAAGTATTGGAACTAGATCAACTAAAGTTGAGATTTTTTGATCAGTTATTAATATTTTAGGGTTTTCCAGTTCACAAACTTGTCTTTCTTGGTCTGTTACGAAATATGGAGAACTATAACCTCTATCAAAAGACATTCCTTCAGTTATATCTAATTCTGTTTCTAGTGATTGAGATTCTTCAACAGTTATTACACCATCTGAAGTAACAATATCCATTGCTTTCGAAATTATAGATCCAATTTCTTCATCACCTCCAGCACTAACTGTTGCAACTTTTTGGATATCAGAACCACTTAATGAAATACTTTTGGAACTTAATTTTTCTAAGACAAAAGCTAGGCCTGCCTCCATACCTTTTTTTAACTCCATAGGGTTAGCGCCAGAAGCAATATTTTTTAATCCCTCCTGAACCATCTTCTGAGTCAAAATGGTTGCTGTTGTTGTTCCATCACCAGCACTCTCTTTTGTCTTGGATGCAACTTGTTCTATTAATTTCGCACCTAAATTAGAAATAGGGTTTGCAATCTCGATCTCTTTAGCAACTGTAGATCCATCTCTTACTATATCTGGAGAACCAAATTTCTTTTCTATTACAACGTTTTTTGCTTTTGGCCCAATAGTAACCTTTACTGCATTAGCTACGAAATTTACACCTTTTTCTAACGCTTCTCTTGATTCATTAGAAAAACTTAACTGTTTAGCCATGTTTATTTGATCTTTGATCTTATACTAATCTCCCATAGAATCATTTTTAAGGGATATTTAATTAAGTGGGGAAAGCCGAATTTCTTTTAATGAGAAGTACAAATTAACTCAAATAAGAGTATCTTTAAGTTATGGAAGAAACAAATAATCTTATTTTTACTCTTACCGCAATCCTCGCGATTGCTATGACACTAATATACTTTCCTTTAAGATTTTTCTTGACATTAACTGCTAGGAGTCGAAGACTAAAACTTTTACAAAAAATTAGAAGATTAAGAGAGGAATTGGGCCAGCCTTATGAAAGTACATAATTAAATACTCATACCCCCGTCAATACTTATTGTTTGCCCTGTAATGTAGCTTCCTGCATCACTTGAAACTAAAAATGACACTAAGTTTGCAATTTGAGCACAACTTCCTAATTTCCCTAAAGGAATAACTTTAAGAATCTCTTCAGTATTAAGTTTTTCAGTCATCTCTGTTTCTATAAAACCTGGAGCTATTGCATTTACGTTTATACCTCTTGAAGCAAATTCTTTTGCGCAAGTTTTGGTAAATCCAATAACTCCAGCTTTGGCGGCAGAATAATTTGCTTGCCCTGGATTCCCAATTATTCCAACAACAGATGAAATATTTACGATATTACCACTTCTTTTTTTCATCATAAATTTTGAAGCGTATTTTGTACAAAGAAAAACTCCTTTTAAGTTTGTATTTAGCACGTCATCCCATTGTTCCGATTTCATTCGCATCAATAGTCCATCTCTGGTAATACCAGCATTGTTAATGAGGATATCAATGGTGCCATTGATTTTAATTATTTCTTCAAAAGCTAAACTGACACAATTTTCTTTTGAAACGTCAAATTTTAATTTATGAGCTTTACCTCCCGAATTTTTTATTGCATTTACAACTTCTTCAGCTTTTTCATCAGAAGAAGAGTAATTAATAAAAACTTCTGCTCCTAAGCGGCTTAGTTCAAAAGCAATTTCTTTACCAATTCCTCTGCTAGCTCCAGTGATTAAAGCAACTTTGCCTAGTAATGAATCTGTATTGGACATTATGAAATTTTATAATTTTCAATCGTAGTACTATTTGTGTAAAGATATTGCTTTTATTTATAATTGTCTAGAAAATATTGAGACCTTCTATTGTGCACTTTTTAATACCAGCTGCAGGGAGCGGTAGCAGAATGAAAGCTGGAAAAAATAAATTACTTATTGATTTAGAGGGAGAGTCTTTGATTTATTGGACACTTAAATCTGTATTTTCTGCAAGCTCAACAAATTGGGTTGGAATAATTGGGCAACCGAAAGATAAAAATTTATTATTAAATTCAGCAAAAGATTTTGCCCATAAAGTTCATTGGATTAATGGTGGTGATACCAGACAACAGTCAGTTTTTAATGGTTTAAAAGCGCTGCCAAAAGATGCTGAAAAAGTTTTAATACATGATGGTGCTAGATGTCTAATTAATCCTGAATTGATAGACCAATGTGCCAAGCAATTAGATGAGAATGAAGCTGTTATATTGGCTACTAAGGTAACTGACACAATAAAGATAGTTGATAATAAGGGTTTTATTAAGGAAACACCAGATAGAAATTATTTATGGGCTGCGCAAACTCCTCAGGGCTTTTTAGTAAATAGATTAAAAAAAGCTCATTCGATGGCAATTGATAAAAACTGGAAAGTGACAGATGATGCCTCACTATTCGAAATGCTTAATTGGAAAGTAAAGATTATTGAAGGAACTTATTCAAATATAAAAATTACATCCCCTTTAGATTTGAAAATTGCAAAACTTTTTGTGAAGAAATCTTAGTTAAAAAGGTATATCGATACTAAGAATACCATCATCGCCATTTAAGGTTGCTTTATACCCTAACGGGATGCATGCATTACCTGATATGTGACCTATGGGAAGGTCAAAAAGAATAGGAAAATTAAAATCTTTCAGTCTTTCAAAAATGCAGTTTTTTAGTAAATCTTTCCATGTAGGGTCGCAGGAATCATTAGAAAAACTTCCAAATCCAATACCTGCAATTTCAGTCAGGATTTTTGTCATCCGAAGATAAGTCAACATGCGATCAATTTTATAAATATCTTCATTAATATCTTCAAAAATTATTATTTTCCCTCTGCAATCTGGGAAGTGATTAGTACCTATTAAAAAAGTAGCAATAGTCAAGTTAGAAACTATTATTTCTCCTTTTGCCTTTCCTCCTCTTAAAGGGATCCCAATTATGTCCTCAACATATCCTTCAAAAAGTAAATTTCTTAATCTCTCAATACTCCACTCTGGCTCTTTGAAAAGGCTTGTAACCATGGGCCCATGAATAGAACCAATAAATCCTTGAGAATATTTAGATAGTAATAAAGAACATGTATCTGAGAATCCAAGCATTAAACCATGCCCCCAAGAAGGTTCTTTTTCTAATATTCTTGCTGAACCCCAGCCTCCTTTTGCAAAAATGATTAGCTTACTATTTTGTGCTTTTTCAAGTTCTTCAAATCTAGTTAGATCATCACCTGCAAAATAACCAAATTTTTTTGATAGAGAATTATTTTCATTAACTTCTAAGCCCCAGCTTTTTAAAATTTCTATGCCTTTTTGAAAATTTTCTTCATCATCAATAAAGGAGCCAGGAGCTAAAATATTGATTAGATCACCTTTTTTTAATCTAAAAATCATATTTAGAATTTATGAGGCAATAATGATTCCTAATAAAAGTACTCCTCCATAAATTGATTGATTTTTGAAGTGATTCCCAATATTTTTTATTGATTGCTTTTCTTCCGGAAATACTTTAAGTATATCTCTCTGCATTAAGATTGACATTGTAAGCCAAATAGGCCAAAAAATATAATTCATTTGATTAATAAATCCGCATAATGCGAGAAAACTAGAAGTTAAAAAATAACAAATTTGAATAGTTATTCTTGTATTGTTCTGAAGGTTAACAGCGGAACTATTTATTCCAATTTTGATATCATATTTTTTATCTGCTAAAGCATAAATTGTGTCAAAGCCAAAAGTCCAAAAAATGGTAGCTAGCCAGCAAAACAATAAAACTATACTATTCAAATTGCCTTCATTTGCTGCCCAGGGAATTAAGACAGCAAAACCCCAGCATATGGATAAGATTAATTGAGGATATTTAAACCATCTTTTGGCAGAAGGATAAATTAAAATAATAGGTAAAGCTAAAAAAGCAAGTGAAACGGAAAGTATCCTTCCAGGTTGAGGTAGTGACAAAGTTAAAAAGAAACTACATAAAATTAAAAAGAAAAGAATTAAATAAGCTGTCTTAAGACCAATTTTATTTGCAGCTAGAGGTCTTTTTTTTGTCCTTAAAACTCTTTGATCAATTTTTTTATCCCAAATATCATTAACAACGCAGCCTAATCCACTTACAAGTAGTCCTCCCAGGATTATTCTTAACAACATTAAAAATGTTGGATTAGCATCTGGTGTTAAATATAAACTCCAACCAGCGGGAATAAGTAAGATCACTCTTCCAGTTGGTTTATTCCACCTTAATAATTCAAAAAAAGTACTAAATTTAATTTGTCGATTTTTATTTTGCATATAAACTATTGTATATTTCATAACTTTAAATAATCTTACTAGGATTAAGTGATTTCTATTATTTAATAATCAATCTTGAGTATATTTATTAATGGATTAAAGATATCTGCATCTTATAAAAAGAAATGATACTGGAACAAGATTTAAGATCTTTTCAAGAAAAGCAAATTTTAGTAGCTTCGATAGATATTGGAACTAACTCTACACATCTCTTGGTAGCAGAAATTAATCTAGAATTAAAATCATTTTCAATAAAATTCACTGATAAATCAACCACTCGTCTTGGAGAAAGAGATGAGGAGGGTAATCTTACTGAAGAATCAATCCAAAGAGCATTAGTTACTCTTAAGAGATTTAAGGAATATTGTAAAAGTAATGGAGTAAGACAAATAGTAACAGCAGCTACAAGTGCAGTTAGGGAAGCTCCAAACGGTCAAGATTTTATTAAAAGAGTGCTTGATGAAACTGCTATTCAAATAGAAATGATAAGTGGTTCTGAGGAAGCCAGATTAATTTACCTTGGTGTTCTTTCTGGTATGGCTCTTGAAGATCAGTCTTTTGTAATCATAGATATTGGAGGAGGATCTACAGAATTAATACTTGCAGATAAAAAAGATGCAATAGCTCTTACCAGTTCTAGAATTGGTGCGGTAAGACTTAAGAATGATTTTTTAAATAAAGGGTCTATAAATTCAGAAAGATCTAGGTTCCTAACTACTTTTATTCAAGGATCTTTAGAACCATCTGTTCGAAAAATAAAGAGTAGATCTAAGGGAGATAACCCTTTATCTATGATTGCAACAAGTGGCACTGCAACCTCATTAGGAAATTTGATTTCAGGTGATTTAGGAGAATCTAAACAAAAGTTGCATGGTTATAAATTTAAAAAGGAAAATTTACAGAATGTGTTGGAAAAACTAATTAAATTGCCAGTTTCGGAAATCAAGAAAATACCATCATTAAGTGAGAGAAGAGCAGAAATAATTATTCCAGGCGCATTGATATTAAACACCGCAATGGAGATGTTGAACTTTAATGAATTAACAATAAGTGAGAGGGCGCTTCGAGAGGGTTTAGTTGTTGATTGGATGCTTCGTAAAGGGATAATAAAAAACGAGTTAAATATTCAAAGCAATATTAGAAAAACAACTATAGTTCATCAGGCTAGAAAGTTTGGAGTAGATAATAAAAGAGCTGAGAAAGTTATCGATATTGCCTTTCAAATCTATGATCAGACTAAAAATATCTTTCATAGCGATAATGACCCTAAAGCTAAAGAACTTCTTTGGGCAGCCTCTAATCTTTATAATTGTGGGAAATACGTAAATGTTAGTTCATATCACAAACACTCTTGGTACTTAATAACAAATTGCGATTTGTTGGGATATTCTGAAGCAGAAACAAATATTATTGCTTCGATCGCTAGATACCATAGAAAGACTCTACCCAAGAAAAGACATGAGTCTTGGCAAAATTTAATATCCAAAGAAGATAAAACATTAGTTCTTGAAATGTCATTAATTCTGAGAGTAGCAGCATCTCTTGATCAAAGACCTGACAAGGTGATTTCCTCAGTTCAAATAAAATTACAGGAAAATATTCTTACATTTGAACTTGTACCTTTAAATAAAGACCATGATCTTCTCCTTGAAAAATGGAATTTAGGATTATGCCGTAATGTTATAAAAGAACTAAAGAATTTGGATTTAAAAGTTATTTAGTTTTTTTAATAAGTTCTTGTTTTGGAGTTTGATTCTGAAAAGACTCTGAAAATAAATTAAAAATTAAGGATGAGGCTGCTAGTCCTAAAAAGCCTGAAATTAAAATAAATATCCAGAACCCTAATGGACTTGGATCCTTAGCTTTTCTAGTTTTATTAGTTTTTTTAGCCACTTCTTCAACTATTTCTTCTATTTTTATCTCTTGCTTCTCTGTATTCAATTCATTCATTATAAATTCTGTATCAAGTTTCAACTTCTGTGAAATTCTACGAACCATTGCTTTGATAAATACTTTTTCAGGCAGCTCTTCTTCATTGCCTTCTTCAATGGCTTTAAGTTGATGAGATCCAATTTTCAAATCAGAAGCCAATTCTTCAACAGATTGATCTCTACTTAACCTTGCCTCTTTAATAAAATTTCCAATTCTTTTTAAAGAGGATTGTTCTTTTTTGGTATTGTCTTCTGGATTAGATTTTATTTCTTTCAAAGCAAATAAATTTTTACTAATTATAGTGATTAATATTTTTCTATCAACTTTGCGATTATTTATTTCTAAAGAGATGCCTATATGATGGATTGTATAGATTAGACCTGTTTTGAGAATTATTAATTGCTGGGCTAATTATGTAAATAGTTGTTCTAATTAATTTTTTTTCAATAGAAAATTTTTCCATATCTTTTAATTCTATTAATGATGTCCAACCATCATCCCAAGATACTCTGAATCCAACAATAACTTTAGTCTCTGGGGGATAAAACTCTAGTAAAGTTTCTTGAGAACTTTTTACATGCCTAGCACTTAGATAAAGGCATAAAGAGGAATTGTGTTTCGCAAGATCTTTTAGAGATTCTTTCTCGGGCATACCAGTTCTGCCTCCTGCTCTTGTTAAAATAATTGTTTGCGTTACGTCTGGGATAGTTAACTCAGCTTCATGATATGCTGCTGCGACTTGAAAAGCACTTACACCTGGAATAACTTCGATTTCAATTTTTTCTTTTTTTAAAATTTCTATTTGTTCTCTAATTGCGCCAAAAAGACAAGGGTCTCCATCATGCAACCTTATAACAGTTTTCCCTTCCTGAAGTTTTTTTATCATGATTGAGGTGATTTGCTCTAAGTTGAGGGAACTCGTTTTTATATTTTCAGAACCTTCTTTAGAAAAATCTAAAATCTTTTCAGGAATTAGAGAATCAGTCCAAATAATGACATCTGCACTTTTTATTTTTTTTAAAGCTTTTAGTGTTAATAAATCTGGATCGCCGGGACCAACGCCAATAAATGATATTTTCTTATTCATTCTTTCTATTTTTACCACTATATGTTCTTAATCTTAAAAAAAATATTCCAATTAATCCAGAAGAAAATAGAAAAATACTTATAAATTGGGCCATTCTTATACCGCCACTACAGAAAGGCGGAAGCCCACCAATGCAAAGGGGGTCAGTTCTTAAACCCTCAATCCAGAATCTTCCAAAGCTATAACTTATTAAATAAAGACAACTAATAAAGCCAGGCCTAAAAAAATCTGTTTTACTCTGTTTATTAAATATCAAAATAAGGAGGATAAATATTAAAAAATTCCAAAATGATTCGTAGAGATAAGTAGGATGAAAGAATTCGTAATTAATAAATTCTAAAGGCCTATTTTGGATAGGTATAAATAATTTCCAAGGCAAATTTGTAGGAACCCCAAATGCTTCATTATTAAAAAAATTTCCCCACCTTCCTATAGATTGTCCAAGAATAATCGAGGGTATTAATATATCTATAAAAGTTTTTAAATCAATGTTTTTCGACTTACAGAAATAGATAATAGATAATAATCCTCCAATTAGACCTCCATGAATTGCTATGCCTCCTTCCCAAACTGCTAGAAAAGAGGGAATTTGAATTGTGTTATTAAATAGCTCAAAAGAAGTAAAAAAATTGTCTCCAATATATTTCCTCCACTCAAAAATTACGTAATAAGTTCTTGCTCCAATTATTGAAAAAATTATTAATGAAGGTAGTATCTCGCTTATGTACTCTGGATTGATATTTCTTGCCTTTGCAAGTTTTTTAGAAATAAATAGGCCTATGAAGACTGAAATCGAAATAAGCAAACCATACCATCTAATCGTTAGAAATCCTAAATGTAAAAATGTTTCTCCTGGAGACTGTATAAAAGCTTGAAATGTAAGCATCCAAAGACAGTTAAATACCCTCTACTGCCTGTACTTTTTCTACTTGTTTTTTCTTTAAGACTAAAAGTATTTGAGTTAGACCTACACCAATAAAGAATGCAATTAATCCAATAACTCTGTAAGGGCTCTGAAGTACCACTTCAGCATCCAATTGCCCAAAACCACCAACGTTTGGATCATTAGTAAGTGGATCACCTGCATTAATTTTGTCCTGTGCTTTTACTATAAGTTGAGGTCCAACTGGTACAGAATCAGTAGTTATTTCACCATTCTCATTTTCTATAATAATTTCATAACTACCATCTTCAATTGTGTCTATTGAATTAATAGTTCCTGTGGCGGAAGAGGTGAATATTACATTATTACTTTTATCTCCAGTTGGGTAAACTTGACCTCTACCTCTATTGCCCCCTATGTGTAATGAGTATTTACCATAGTGATATTCTTTATTTGTGGATGGATCAGGAGAGAGTACAGGGAAAACTATTTCTTTATTGGTATCACCAGGTAAAGGACCTACAATTATTATGTTATCTTTCTCTTCACTGTAATTAGTGAAGTATACTCCTTCCGTCTCTTCTTTGATTTCTTCAGTCCACCTTTCTTGAGGAGCAAGTTTGAAGCCATCAGGCAGCATTACAACAGCACCAACTTGTAATGGAACTTCAGAACCATCAGCTCCAATCTCTTTTAAGTCATTTTTATAAGGTATTTTGACAACAGCTTTGAAAACACTATCAGCACCAACGGATTGTGGAACCTCTGCAATAGTAGGCATCTGAGCTAGATGACAATTCGCACATACTATCTTTCCTGTAGCTTCTCTTGGGGATTCGTAGTTTTGCTGAGCCCAAAATGGATAGGCAAAACTGATCTTGGGATATAAGATAATGCTTGTAGTGAAGAGAAGAGCGCAGATAAATAAAGTTGTTTTTTTCATAATTTGCTTTTTAAGATCATTCATTTTTTTATGCCCACCAAGGATTTTCATTAGTTCTAAAGTCAGTTTCTGACCACTGTTTGACAAGTACAGAATCATCGTCAATATCGACATGAGCTAGTGCTAAAGATAAAGGAGCAGGACCTCTTACTACCTTCCCATTAGTATCGTACTGACTACCATGACAAGGGCATATAAATTTATTAGCACCACTATCCCACGGGACAACGCAACCTAAATGAGTACAAATTGCATTTAAACCAAATTCGCCTATTTCGCCACCCTCATTAACTATTAAATAAGTTGGATCTCCTTTGAGACCTTGTACTAGGCTTCTGTCTCCTGCTTGATGGGTTGCCAACCAACCTGTCTTAGTTATTGGATTCCCTAATTCATCCTTAGCAGAAGTTCCACCACCTCCACTGCCGGCTCTTAAAGGCATGAAATAATTTGCCACAGGATAAAGAGCTCCTAAAGCTACACCAGTTGCAGTACCAAATGTTAGAAGATTCATAAATTGCCTTCGACCCATTGAAGGGACATCATTGGAACTTAATTGAGTCATTCGCTACTTGGTTCTGTTATTTATTAGTTATTATGAATCAAATTGTCTAATTTCTGTTGCAAATAGATAGGACTTTTAATAATTTAAAGTAAAAGTTGAGGAAGTCTTAATTAATTGATTTAAATGAAACCATTACTTGTAGATGAAGTTATTCATTATTTGATTCATCGTTGGGGTAAAAAATATGACTTTAGACTCTTTAAAAGAGGAAGGTTTGTATATTTACAAATGATGTGGGGATTCCTTGGACAGGAATCATTTCCTTTAAGTGAAGTTGAATATCAAAAATCGATAGCTGATAAAATCGAGATTTTAAATAGATGTGGATACTCAGAAGAAGTAAGGGAATGGTTAACAAAAGTAAATGCTAGGCCAAGGCTGGGTAGAGCAGTCAGCTTGCAATTAAATGTTAATGAGAAGATGAAAGAGTTTTTGATTTAAGATTTTCTGATAAGTAAGTTAATCCAGTACCAACAAAAAATAAAAACACAATCGAAATAGATAGCAATGACATTGTCAATGGGTCTGTTGAAGGGGTAATCACTGCAGATAAGATCGCTGAGGAGATCACAACTATTTTCCAATTCGAAATCATTTTCTCTGTAGTAATTATTCCAAGAGAACCAAGAATAAATTGTAATACTGGCAACTGAAAAGCTAATGCAGTACTAGACATTAATAAAAGAACAAAATCAAAATATCTCTCTATTGACCAAGTTGGTTCAACAATGTCAGCACCGAAAGTAATAAAGAATTTTATGGCTGCAGGAACTAATATCCACCATGAAAAAATTAATCCTAAGAAAAATAGAAGACCTGAACCAAAAACTGCGGGCAAGATAAGGCTTTTTTCTTGTTTTGTTAATCCTGGGGAAATGAATAATATTATTTGATAAAAAATATAGGGCATAGAAACTATTAATCCGCTATAACCTGCAACTTTAATAGCAACAAATAAGAACTCTCCTGGAGCAAGTTGTAGTAAATGTATATCACCTGCTGGAACTTCTAAAAAAGATATTAACGGCTTTATAACAAGAAAGCTTAAAAATATTGAGATAAGTATTGAATAAACTGAGTTTAGTATCCTTTGCCGAAACTCCTCTAGGTGATCACTGAAAGTCATCAAATCTGATAATTTATTTTCGCTCTGACCTGTAACTTTCATTATTGTTTACTAAAGATTTTGTAAGAAAAAGCTTTTAAATCAATTTTGCCAAAGTCTAATTTTATTTTTCGGTAAATTTAATTATTTGCTTCATTTAGGATTAGTTGGGTCTGGTAATAAGAAAGGAGGAGCATCATTTAAAGATGATTCGCCGTAAGTTTCATATTCTCTATACCCACCCATTTTCCCATTTGTTTTCATAAGTGCGCTTACGAAGGCAAGTAATAAGAAAACAGTCGGAGCTCCAATTATTAATGCAGCGCCGAAAAGATATCCAACAATAAATTCTGGAAAACTATGATTTCCTAAAAATTCATGAGTACCCAAAAGAAAATCAAACATTTAGATCTAAAATTTTTTTTATTATAAACTAAATTACTGTTTTAAGATTTTTTTTAATGTAATCTTCTCCTCTTGTAGGATTTCCCCAAATAATCTCTCCATTTTTAAAGGAAACACATCCTGGCCCTCCTTTTGTTATTTTTTGCAAATCTTTAATTTTTACTAAGTTAATTGGAACTTTAATGTTTCTTTTTGCCTTACTAAACAAAGCAGCTAAATCTGCAGCTATTTGCAGATCTTGTTCAGATGCTTCTTGAGATGAAGACTTTAATACTACGTGACTTCCTGGCGATTCCTGAGCATGAAACCATAGATCGCCTTTCTTCGAAAACTTAAAACTGATTAAATCATTTTGCCTCATATTTCTCCCAACCTGAAGCTTTAATCCTGTGGGAGTCTTGACTTGAATTGGGGAAGATTGTATCTCAGATATATTTTTCTTATTTTCTCTTCGCGTCTTTTGATTAATATTAAACTCGTTACAAATTTCTTCCATAATTTCTTCCACTAGTTTAATTTTTATAAAAAGTTCTTCATGTTTTAAAGAATTTAGATTTTCTAAAAGCGTTGTGAATTCATCTAATCTATTTAGATTAGTTTTGTAAATATTTAGTCTTTCTTTTATCAATTCACGAGATCTTTTTAGTTTTTTTGACTTTTTATACAGTTTCTGTCCTTTTATGATGTCTTGTTTTTTGATCTCATTTTTAGTGAATATTTTGTCAGCTTTTTCTTTATATACTTCGTAATTTTCTGACTTTAAAAGGAGATCATATTGCATGTTTAAATTCTTTTTTTCAGTATTTTTTTGTTTGAAAATTATCCCTTCAGTTTTATTTGATAACAATTCAAGTTTTTTTTGTTTTAAATGATAATCATAATAATTCTCTAAACCAACGCATAAATCAATTTTTTTTTCAGATTTAATTTCTTTATCTGAAAACCAAACGCAATAAAAAAATTGATTAAATATGGCAAAGGAAAAGCTATTATTTTGAAATCTATTTATCCATATCCTCCAACTTTTAAATATCTCCTTTAAATTGGCATCGCTAATGAAATCAATATTTCTCTCCATTATTTCCGAATCGCTAATATTACTAAAGACCTCTAATTGCTTCGTTAAAATTGGACTTACACCTTGGTAAGTATTGATTAAACAATGTTTCAATGAATTAGGTACTGTAGAAATTGATTCTTTCCACGATTGAAAAGATTCATCTTCTCTTGGTTTTTTTTTAAGATTAATTGGGGGGTTAGAATAAATTGATCCTGTTGAAATTTTTCTAAAACTAGATTCACTTGATTTGAGTTGTTTCCCTACAGCAATTATTTTTTGTTTATTGTCTAAATAGAAAATATTACTATGTTTTCCCATTAACTCAAAAATCAAATACTTGCTAATCTCATCTCTTGGTTTTTTTGCAAAACCAAATTTTATAACTCTCTCGTAATCATTTTGGTCAATCGAAATTAAAGCCATATATTTTAATCCGTATCTTAATTGTTTAGAAAGTGTACTTTCTCTTCCAACCTTTTCTGGTTTATTTATCTTTAGTATTCTGGGAGAGTCTCCATTCCATGAAACTTCTAACCAAGTTTGATAATTAACTCCTCTTAGACAGAATTGAATGGTATTAGGCTCAGGTTGTTGGGCAGTTTCAAACTTTGCAGGTAAAATTTGTTTTGATAAATAATGCAAGATAGATCTAATAGATGTAATATCCATTATCTGAGGCACACCTTTTTGCATTATTTATTTTTAACTCAGAAGATTTTTATTTTACTGTAAAAAATTTAATATGAAAAATTTTAAAAAACTCATTATCCTTACCGGACCAAGCGGGGTTGGCAAAGGAACTGTCATCAAAGAAATATTAAGTAAGGATAAAAATATTTGGCTTTCAATATCTGCAACTACAAGAGAACCCAGAGAGGGAGAGAAAGAAGGTGAAAATTATTACTTTTTGAATAAAGAAAAGTTTAAAGAAATGATTAAACAAAACCTTTTTCTTGAATGGGCCAAATTTGCTGGTAATTATTATGGAACTCCTTTATCTTCTGTTAATGAGAAAATCGAAAAGGGATTAACCGTTTTACTTGAAATTGAGGTGGAGGGCGCAAAACAAATTAAAGAAAAGTTTTCTGAGTCCCTTTCAATATTTTTACTCCCTCCAGATATAGCAGAGTTAGAGAGAAGAATAAGAAATAGAGGAACAGAAAAAGAAGAGGCAATAAAAAAAAGACTCTTAAGAGCTAATTATGAGATTTCAGAATCAAATCAATTTGATTTTGCTTTGACAAATCACAATGTTTATGAAACAGCAAAAAGAATAATCAAGTTAATACAAACTTGACTATTCTTTCTTTTATTCAGCTCATTGGATGAAATAATAAGTCTGGGAAAAACCTATTAAATTCAATAATTATTCCTGCTGTAACAGTCAACCAAGCCGCTGCTACTACAGGAGCTGATCTCATGTATTTAGTACTAAAAAGTTTGAACATTTTTTTAAGATAAATATTTTAAGTTAAGTTTTAGCGTGGACCATTTAGAGTGATATTTTTATCTGATTCTCTAAGTTCTCCACTTCTTCCTTGCTTGTTTGCAAGTAAGGGCCATTGGGCTCCTTTTATAAGACATTTCTGTGCTAGAGAGAAGTCTATAAAGATTTCCATGTCAGCGGGATTCTTAGTCTTTTTAGATTCAATTAGATACTCCCTTCCAGACCAACCAATTATGCCAGCAATATAAATAAATATTGTACCTGGTATAAGAAGGTCTCCTTCATGTCCTCTGTTTAAAAGTGCACCCCATGGTTCTAATGGAGCTCCTAAAATTAAATGAGGTAAGCCATCATCTCCGCAAGATGCTTTGCCATACCTTTCAAATCTTGCGATGTCTTTCTGAGTAGTAGCAGAACTCGCTCTCTCAATAAATTTAGGATTTTCAGAGCATTTTGTGAGGGCTGATGCGGTAAATTCTGTACTTGCTCTGTCAGCGTTTAATGCTGGACCATTAGCAGCTAAAGCAATAGGAGTAAGTCCTAGAAACAGAAAAACTGAGGTTATGATTGAAAAAAAGAATTTCATAAGTTGCAATCTTTAATTCCTTATAATGTGTTAAGTAAGAAATTATTATTAAAATAGAACAAGTTGAAGCAAATATGCGTAAAGTTTTAGCTATTGAAACAAGTTGTGATGAGACATCTGTCTCAATAGTGTCTAATATTGGTGATTCTTTTAAAATTCATTCAAATATTATTGCATCTCAAATTGAAGATCATTCAAAATGGGGAGGAGTTGTTCCTGAACTTGCTGCCAGAAAACATTTAGAATTATTACCTTTTGTTTTAGAAAAAGCATTAATAGAATCAAAAATTAAAATTGAAGATATTGATTATATTGCATCAACTGTAGCTCCTGGATTGGTTGGGTGTTTACGGGTTGGCTCTATTACTGCAAGATCACTTTGCATTATACATTCAAAGCCATTTTTGGGGATTCATCATTTGGAGGGCCATTTGTCTTCAATTCTATTCTCAGAAAAATATCCAAAGAAATCTTTTCTTACATTACTTGTGAGTGGAGGACATACTGAATTAATTAAGGTTAATGAGAGAAGGGGAATGCAAAGACTTGGGAAGAGTTTTGATGATGCCGCTGGAGAAGCCTTTGATAAAGTCGGAAGATTATTAGGTCTTAGTTATCCAGGAGGACCGGCAATTGCAAATATTGCTAAAGAGGGCAATCCTATGAAATTCAATTTACCAAAATGTAGGATCTCTGATAAAAAGGGTGGATTTCTTAAATATGATTTCTCTTTTAGTGGTCTAAAAACTGCTGTATTAAGACTAGTTGAAAAAATAAATCTAGATGGTAAACCAATCCCAGTCCCTGATATAGCTGCAAGTTTTGAGAGAGTAGTGGCGGAGGTTTTGGTGGAGAGAACTATAAAATGTGCAAAAGATCATGGCTTGGATAATGTTGTTGTTGTAGGAGGTGTGGCTGCTAATAATACATTAAGAAAAATGATGATTAGTGAAGCAAGTAAAAAATCTATTAAAGTTCATTTAGCTCCCCTTAATCTTTGTACAGATAATGCGGCGATGATTGGAGCAGCTGCGTTGTTCAGAATCAAATTTAAGGATCATATAAGTTCCCTTAAATTAGGTGTCTCAGGAAGACTATCAATTGAACAAGCAAATACTCTTTATGAAGAAAATCCTCCTTTCTAAATCAAATGAACAAACAACCTAAAATTGAGATGGAAGAAACAAAAAACCTCGTTGATAAAAAGGAACTCAATTTATGGAAAAGAGGCTTTACCCCACAAGCCGAAATATGGAACGGGAGGATGGCAACTATTGGTATAGGCATAATTTTTATTATTGTTGCTTTAATAAGCCAATTTTCCTAATAGAGAAAAACTTTTTTGACTTATTCAGTAATTTAGTGAGGCTTATTAATTAAATTAAAAAAATATTGTATTTAATGGACTTGTGATGAGATTATTGATTTAATCAAAATGATTAATATTTTTATTATTTGTAAGATTATATGACGCCCGAAAGGCTTGGATTACTTTGGGGAATAACTTTATTTGCAGGTGCTTGTGCTCGACTATTTTCTTCTGTTACGGGATTCCCAAGTGTTGTTATTTTATTACTCTCTGGATTATTCATCGGAAGATCAGGCTTAGGACTGGTTGAGCCTTTAGATCTTGGACAAGGGCTCGAAACTATTGTTGGACTTTTAGTCAGCTTAGTTCTTTTCGAAGGTGGACTAAATTTAAAACTGCCTGAAGGGAATGTAAGAAATACTGTTTTAAAAATTTCACTGATCAGACTATTTATTTCATTATCTGCTGGAATTTTTATTGCTCATTGGCTGGCTGGTCTTTCATGGCAGGTTGCAGGAATATATAGTGCTATAGTTCTAGCTACTGGACCAACAGTCGTTTCTCCATTAGTTGAACAAATAAAATTAGTTTCCCCTCTTTCGGAAGTTTTAAAGGCTGAGGGATTGTTACTTGAACCAATTGGAGCAGTATTAGCATTATTACTTTTAGAACTAACTCTAGGGGATTTGCATGGGATCAAGGATGTATTTGTTGCATTAATGCAAAGATTAGGGGGAGGCGTTCTAATAGGATTAGGTTCAGGATGGTTACTATCAGAAATTTTAAAAAAAACAAAAAATGAAGCCTCATTTGGTCTAGAGCTTCAAGTTACCCTTGGATTTATTTTTCTTGTATATGGAATATGTGAATATTTTTTACCAGAATCAGGCTTGCCTGCCTCTGTTGCGGCAGGCTTTATTGTGGGCAAAAGAGAAGTAATAGATAAGGAGAGATTGGATAATCTAATAGGTGAATTAGCTCAATTAGCGATAACAGTTCTTTTCCCCCTTTTGGCAGCTGATGTCTCTTGGCGTGAATTAAGTCCTCTAGGTTGGGGAGGGGTTGTTTGTGTTTTTATGTTGATGGTAATTGTTCGTCCTATCTCAATATGGATAGCAACAATAGGAAAAGAATTAAACTTAAAAGAAAAAGTATTTTTGGCCTGGTTAGCTCCAAGAGGTATTGTTACTGCAGCGGTTGCCTCTCTTTTTTCTATCAGATTAGAACAGGCTGGTATCCTTGGGGCTGGACGTCTTCAAGGTTTAGTTTTTCTTACAATATTAATGACAGTAGGAATTCAAGGCCTTACGGCTAAACTTTTGGCAAATCGGCTTGAATTAGTCCAAAAAGAAATTTAGATTAATTTAAGACATCTTTCAATCCTCGATATATCACTTTTACTTTCTGCTAAAAGTTCCCAACTTTGAATTAAATCTGGCCCACTGAGAGAACCAAAAAAGGCTACTCTTAATGATTTCATTAAAATGCCTTTTTTGACATTATGGATTTTTGAAATTTCTTTTATTATTTCTTTGGCTTTCTCTTTGGTTAGTTTGACAGTTTTTTGCTCAGTTAAATAACTTAGAATTAGTTTTAGAGATGCTTTACTATCCTTTGTTTCGAGGAAATCTTTACCTTCTTTTTGAATTGGAGGTAATAAGAAAAATGGTTTTGATTGATCAATAGAATCTTTTAAAAGGGTCATTGAGTCTTTAATCAAAATTACTAATTTAATAGCCCATTCTTTAGATGGAGGATTCCAACCCAAATTATCCCAGTATCTACATATGACCTCACTTAATTTTACGGAATCCATATTTCTTATGTATTGAGAATTAATCCAGTTGAGTTTTTCCCAACTGAATTTTGCTCCAGCTTTATTTATATCTGACAAGTCAAAAGTTTTAGATATCTCATTAAGTGTCAGTATTTCACTCACGGCAGATTTTGGGGACCAACCTAGAAATGCCATGTAATTTGCTAATGCTTCGGGTAAATATCCCATATCTCTAAATTCATCGATGGAAGTAACGCAATCTCGCTTGGATAATTTTTTCCCTTCGCTATTTAGTATTAGCGGTGTATGTGAAAAAGTTGGTAGTTTGAAATTTAACGCTTCATAAATCAATATTTGTTTCGCAGTATTAGAGATATGGTCTTCTCCTCTTACGACATGAGTTATGTTCATGAAATTATCATCAACTACAACTGCAAGATTATATAAAGGATCGCCTATCTCATATCCCTTAGCCCTTCTTGATAAAACCAAATCACCACCCAAGTCCTTACCTTGCCATTTAATTTCACCTCTTATCTGGTCTAACCATTTTATTTGTATTTTTTCATCAATTTTAAACCTTATTACGGAAGTCCTTCCTTTGGATATGAATGTTTCTATTTCTTCTTTTGAAAGATTTCTATGTCTATTATCATGCCTTGGAGGTAAACCTTTCTTCTTTTGTTCCTCTCTTAATTCAGAAATCTCATCGTCGGTGGTAAAGCATCTATAGGCAGCTCCACTTTCTAGTAGCTTTTTGATGTGTTTTTTGTGAGTCGAAATTCGGTCACTTTGCTTTATCGGTTCTTCATCCCATTTAAGTCCAAGCCATTGCAAGCCCTCTAATATATTATTTGTGTATTCAGATTTAGATCGAAGAAAATCTGTATCTTCTATTCTGATCAGAAACTTTCCGCCTATTTTTTGTGCATACAACCAGTTGAATAATGCTGTTCTAGCGGTCCCAATATGAAATAAACCTGTTGGACTCGGGGCTAATCTTAAACGTTTTTCCAAATTTTTTAAAAAAAAACGGGACCGACGGGATTCGAACCCGCAACTTCCGCCGTGACAGGGCGGTGCTCTAACCAGTTGAACTACGGTCCCAGAGTTTTGTTCTAAAGTTATTTAGAACTACATTCTTAAAATTATCAGATCATAATACTTAATTTATGTTGTTGTAATAAAAAAAATTTATTAATTTGAGGATTTACAGAAATAGTTAGTTTATAGCAGCCTTGATATAAATAACTATTTATTTTTGAGGTCTAAAACCAGCAGGTTCTATCAACCTAACTTGGTTACCTCTAGCGGTAAACTCTCTGCCTTGGTCGCTTTGTACGACAACTCTCCCACCAGATTTAACTCTGATGACTCTTGCACGAACCCATCCTAAAGCTGCTGATTCGAGGACTTTAACTACGTCCCCAGGTTGAAGATCTAACTCCATTTTATGAAAAAATGATTTACATAATGTTGATCAAACGCGTCGTGGAGGACTTGAACCCCCGACATCAGGTTTTGGAGACCTGCGTTCTACCAACTGAACTAACGACGCATTTAAATGATTATAAGCGCCTTTGTGACCAATAAGTTGATTAATTTACAACTTTATCGATCAAAGCGTTGTTTTACGCGAGTAGCTTTTCCTACTCTATCTCTTAGATAGAATAATTTAGCTCTTCTTACTTTACCTCTGCGTTCAACTTTTAGAGAGGCAACTTGTGGACTATGTAGCATAAATACTCTTTCAACACCTATACCCTGGAAAATTCTCCTAACTGTAATAGTCTGGTTAATACCTCCATGCCTTTTTGCTATTACAACACCTTCATAAGGTTGAACTCTTTCTTTATTACCTTCTGTAATTTTCACACCAACTTTAACAGTGTCCCCAACATAAATTTCAGGTAATTCTTTTTTTAATTGTGCATTCTCAAATTCCTCAATAATGGTTGAGGCGGTTAAAGGGTTTTTAGTTTCAGAAACCAATTCTTTTTCTTTTTCTTTAACTGCCACATCCTTTGATTCGTCAGCTTTAAAACCGGTTTCTAATTCATTTCCTTGTGTCTCTTTTGCCATTTTGGTCTTTTTTATCCTACAAGACCTATATCTTAACCTTTTGACTCGCCTTTAGTAACCTTTTTGGTAAATGAAATTGTTTTTGAAAACATTTGGAAACCTGTTATTAGCATCCATAAGACTCCAAGGGAATTCAATAATACATATATTAATTCTCCATTTTCTCCAAGCCATTCGCCTTCATGGAGTGACATTAACCAATGAACTTGATCTCTAGAGTAACCTAATAAATCTTTTGAAATCCTATAGAAAAGGCCTGTAATTGAAGATATAAATAATGGAAGAAAAACCCAAGGCGCCAAAGCCTTATGAAATTTCCTAGAATTAGATAAAAATTTCATTACGGTTTCTTTCCCATTGTTATTGATAGATTTAAGATAGCCAAGACCATAATGGCTATTTTGATGATATTTACCTATCACTATTATTTATTCCAATGAAACATTTTGCAGATCTTTTATTAAAAAAAAATAATTCCAAAACTAATGATCAAGTTCCTTTTATTCAGAGAAGAAGAGGAATTGAAATAAAGTCTGCCCGTGAAATAAACTTGATGAAAAAATCAAGTAGGATAGTAGCTACAGTTTTGAGGGAAATTAATGACTTAATTCAACCAGGAATGAGCACAAAAGATTTAGATGATTTCGCAGAAAAGAGGATAAAAAGTTTTGGAGCTGTACCAAGTTTTAAAGGCTACCATGGTTTTCCTTCGAGTATTTGTTCTAGTATTAATAATGAGGTTGTTCATGGAATACCAAACAAAAATAAAATAATTAAAAATGGTGACTTAGTTAAAATTGATACAGGAGCATATTTAGATGGCTTCCACGGTGATAGTTGTATAACAATTTGTGTGGGAGAAGTTAGTTCAAAGGCCCAAAATCTGAGTGATGTAGCTTATAAAGCATTGTATGCGGGGCTATCAAAAATCAAGGCAGGGAATACACTTCTAGATGTGGCTGGGCAAATTGAAGATATTGTTATACAAAATGGATTTAGTGTTGTTGAAGATTATACAGGTCATGGAGTTGGTAGAAATCTTCACGAAGAACCATCAGTATTTAATTTTCGGACCAAAGAATTACCCAACGTAGTTCTTCGTGAAGGAATGACATTAGCTGTGGAACCAATTGTTAACGAGGGGACTAAATTTTGTAAAACATTAAATGATAGATGGACCGTAATAACAAAAGATGGTAAATTATCGGCACAATGGGAGCATACAATTGTTGTTTTAAAAGATGGTATTGAAATTTTGACAGATAGAGATTTCTAGACACTAAGATTTGTATTTATAGATAATTTGGCAATACAAAAAATTAAAAAATTCGTTCAATGGGAAAAGTATGTAACTTAAAGGGTTTGGACTAATTATTATTAAATAACTTTTTGAATGTGCTAGATCATAAATCTTTTTAGACACAAATTTGGGTCTCATAATTCCGATTGGATTTAGTTCTGATTTAAAAGGCCCTAAGATGATTTTTTTAATAATAAATTTTTTCTTTGTATCTTTGTCCAGAAGATTTTTCTTGAAAGAAACTAATTTACCAATCAGGGATTTACTTATCTCATAGGATGGATTTAAGGCTGGTAATATTTCTGCTTCAGATGTGTTTATCCAAATCTCTTTTCTTATTAATGACTCATTCGTTAAGGCAATATCTTCAAATAAGTTTAAAAATTTGAATTTGCTTAATGCATTTATCTCTATTGATTTTTCATAATTAGAATTTTCTCTACTCAAATCATATATGCCATGGTTCAAAATTAATATATCTATCTTTTTTAGATGCTTTTTTAATGTCGATTCTTTCCCGCATTCCCATTTAATCCATTCATTTGGAGATTCAAGATTTATTTCAGAATCAGTTTTACTATGAGTAAATCCAATCACTTTATATCCTTGCTGACGAAACAACTTTGTTAGTTCTTTCCCTAGGGCGCCCGAAGCCCCAGTAATCCCAATGGTTTTTTTTGTTTTAATTGAATTCATCATTTTGTTTTTTTTTGCTGAAATACCAAAGAAATAAAGTGAATTTATCTAAAAAAAATATTTATTTATTTATTTGATTAAAACTCATAAATAAATATTTGTTTAGTTCTGAAAAAAATATTATCTTGAATCTGTGGATAAACAACTTTACTAATTATGAGCGATATTTTATTAATTGGTTCATGTGAGTCATTTAGTGGTAAATCCGCATTGGTTCTTGGGATAGCCAAAAGACTCTTACAGGAGAAAAAAAAAGTGCGAATTGGGAAACCACTAGCAACATGTATCGAACTTACTAATTTATCTTCAATGTCTTATGAAGGATTAATTGATGACGATGTTAAGTTTATTGGATCTACATTAAATATCGAAGAGGAGAATTTAATTTCTTCAGTAGGATTATTGGATAATATATCAGCTGAAAAAAGAATTTCTAATAAAGACTTACTTCCAGGAAAAGGTTTTGATCAAATTGTTGGATTAGTCAAAGATGATTTTGAAGGTTTAAATATTCTTGAAGCGGCTGGTAGTCTTCATGAAGGGATGATTTATGGATTAAGCCTCCCCCAATTAGCGGAGAGTTTAGATGCGAAAGTCTTAATTGTGAATTTATGGGAAGATTGTAAAAGCGTAGATGCATTACTTGATGCAAAAAAACAATTAGGAGATCATTTGGCTGGAGTAGTATTGAATGCAGTTTTGCCACAAGAAGTTGAAAAAGTTAAAAATGAAATCATCCCTTCTCTTAAAGATTTGAATATTGAAGTGTTTGGAGTGATGCCAAAATCTCCACTACTCAGAAGTGTTACCGTCGGTGAGCTGGTAAGAAGATTAGATGCACAAGTAATATGTTGCCCTGAAAAAGATCAATTACTTGTTGAGACATTAAGTATTGGTGCAATGGGAGTGAATTCTGCAATGGAATTCTTTAGAAGAAGACGCAATATGGCTGTAGTTACAGGAGCTGACAGAACTGACATTCAACTTGCCGCCTTGGAAGCTTCGACTCAGTGTCTTATTTTAACTGGTTTGGGAGAACCTTTATCACAATTGATTCATAGAGCAGAGGAATTGGAGGTGCCAATTTTAAAAGTAGAATTAGATACGCTTGCTACTGTAGAAATTATTGAACAAGCTTTTGGACATGTCAGAATTCATGAATCAATTAAAGCTTCTTATGCAGTGCAATTAGTTCAGGAGCATGTGAATCTAAAAAGAATTCTCGAAAAGATCGAATTTCCCTGCAATTTTTCAGATAAATGCTAATTTCAAATATAGGTACAATTTTATTTTGAGTCGCTCTTTAGATCTACCAGCAACCGAAGGCGTTGATGTCTTAGCTCAAGAACTCGCAAAACTCCAAGATAAAGGAAAGAGGAGGATTGCCTTTTTGGGCAGTAGACATGTGCCAGTTGTCGACATCCACTTGATTGAGTTGATAGCAAGGTCGTTAGCAGAGGAAGGACATAATATTCTTACATCTGGTTCTCAGGGGGTGAATGCTGCGGTTATTCGAGCTGTTCTAGATATTAACCCATCATTATTGACTGTTTTATTGCCACAAAGCCTTGATAGACAATTACCCGAAATCAAGAATCAACTTGAAAGGGTTATGCATTTGGTTGAAAAAAGTGAAAATGATGAATTACCTTTGCCACTTGCAAGTAGCCTTTGTAATCAAGAAATTATTACTAGATGTGATCAATTAATATGTTTCGCCTTTCACGATAGTGAAACCTTACTAAACAGTTGTAGGTGTGCTGAAGAGATGGGAAAAGTTGTTAGTTTGTTATTTTTTGATTAAATTAAGTCATTTTCTCTTATTTAAATCTAATTTATGCTTAATAATTATCTTGCGTTTAAAATTTTACGATGGCAGAAAGTTTTTCATTTGATGTGGTTTCTGATTTTGAGAGACAGGAATTAGTAAATACTCTGGATCAAGTCAAAAGGGAAATTTCTCAGCGTTACGATCTTAAAGGAACAGAGACGACAGTTGATTTAGATAAAGAAAATATTTTTATAACTACTAATAGTGAGCTAACTTTAAATGCTGTAAATGATATACTCAGACAAAAAGCAATAAAAAGAAACCTATCTTTAAAAATTTTCGACTACGGGGAAATTGAAACAGTAAGTGGTAATAAAGTAAAACAAACAATTTTATTAAAACAAGGTATTAAACAGGAAATAGCAAAAAAAATAAGTAAAAATATTAGAGATCAAATAAAAAAAATTAATGTTAGTATTAATGGAGAAACCCTGAGAGTCTCGAGTAAGAGCAAAAATGATCTTCAATTAGCCATTAAACTTATTAGTAAATTGGAAGACTCTTTAAATATCCCTCTTAAGGCTAACAACTTTAGATAAAGATTTCTATAATACTATTGAAGAAATATGGTTGATTATCCAGAATCTCTTATTAAAAAACTATTTATAAAGGTAAAAGAAAATCCTCGATTTACAGAAGGAGATATAGAGAAACTCTGTTGGATGACAGTGCATGAACACAAGCACGGAGTTTTACCATCTGAATATGACATTAGAGAGATAGATGAAGAACTTTATTTACAACTTTTGGAAGTATTTAAATTAAATAATTAATAATAATATTTATATTTCTTTGCACAATTATTAAAAAAATATTTTAATTAAATGTCTGATTAATGCATTAATTAATTTGATTAAATATGATTGACTAAAAGAAAAAATTAATGTCAACATCATTTAAAAATGTCACACCGGCTGGTCCTGGTGGGACAGCAACATTATTAATAGTATTGTCTTTTACTGGCTTTCTTTTACTCACTCAGTCTCTATTTGTTGTTCCCTCTGGACAAGTTGCAGTTGTCACAACTTTAGGTAAAGTCAGTGGCCCTTCTAGGAGAGCTGGTTTAAACTTCAAGCTTCCATTCATACAATCTGTATATCCATTTGATATTAAAACTCAAGTTCAACCTGAAAAATTTGAAACTTTAACCAAGGACCTTCAGGTTATTAGGGCTACAGCTACCGTTAAGTATTCAGTAAAGCCTAATGAAGCAGGAAGAATTTTCGCTACAATTGCCAGCAGAAATAGTGATGTTTATCAAAAAATTGTTCAGCCATCTTTACTAAAAGCTCTTAAATCAGTTTTCTCTCAATATGAGCTAGAGACAATAGCTACAGAGTTTGCAGTTATTTCTGAAAAAGTAGGAGATACAGTTGCTCAAGAATTAAATTCATTTGATTATGTAGATGTTAAAAGTTTAGATTTGACTGGATTAGAGATTGCTGAAGAATATAGAGCTGCTATTGAACAAAAACAAATAGCTGGTCAACAATTATTAAGAGCAAAAACTGAAGTCGAAATTGCAGAACAAGAAGCACTTAGATATGAAACATTAAATAGAAGTTTAGATGATCAAGTACTTTTCAAATTATTTCTAGACAAATGGGATGGCAGTACACAAGTTGTTCCTGGCTTGCCTGGTTCTGAAGGAGGAAGCCCTCCAGTAATAGTTGGTGGCAGAAGGTAATTAAATAAATTTATTTTTTATAGAGGAATTTAACTATTATTTCTTTTCTTAGAAATAATAGTTAAAAATTAGTTTTTTATAGCGCTAAAGGATTGGTCAAAAGCCTCAATAGTTTTATCAATTTCTTCTTCGCCATGAGCGAGTGATGTAAAACCAGCCTCAAATGGACTTGGGGCTAGATAAATACCTCGTTTAAGCATCTCTCTATGCAACTTCCCAAAAAGTTCAGAATCATTTGTTTTTGCTTCATTAAAGTTCCTGACTGGCCCATCACATAAGAAGAACCCAAACATAGCGCTTACACTTCCACCATTAATAGCGATACCATTATTTTCGGCGGACTGAATTATTCCTTCTATTAATCTAGAGGTTATAGCATCTAGTTTCTCGTAGGTGCCTTCTTGTTTCAGTAGCTCAAGAGTTTTTATTCCAGCAGTCATTGCGAGTGGGTTTCCGCTTAATGTACCTGCTTGGTAGACTGGTCCGGAAGGGGCTACCATTGACATAATTTCTTTCTTGCCTCCATAAGCTCCAACAGGGAGTCCTCCTCCAATAACTTTACCGAGTGTAGTTAAATCAGGAGTGACCCCAAATTTTTCTTGAGCGCCTCCATAACTTATTCTGAAGCCAGTCATTACTTCATCAAAAACTAATAAGGATCCATTCTCAGTGGTTAATTCTCTTAATCCTTCTAAAAAACCAGGTTCTGGAGTAATAAAGCCAGCATTACCAACAATAGGCTCAAGAATTACACCAGAAATGGCGTCAGGATTTTCGGAAAATAATTTTTTAACTGCTTCAAGATCATTGTAAGGCGCAGTAAGTGTATTGGCAGTTGTTGTTCTTGGAACCCCTGGAGAATCTGGTAATCCTAAAGTAGCCACACCTGATCCTGCTTTCACCAAAAACATATCTGCATGTCCGTGATAGCAACCGTCAAATTTAATTACTTTATCTCTACCAGTGAAAGCTCTCATAAGTCTTAGAACAGCCATACAGGCTTCGGTGCCACTATTAACAAATCTAACCATTTCTACAGATGGGACGGCATCTATAACCATCTCAGCAAGTTTGTTTTCTAGAACGCATGGAGCTCCAAAACTGGTGCCTTTCTCAATTGCTTCCTGTAAAGCTGTTGTGACATCAGGGTGAGCATGTCCACATATAGCCGGACCCCAACTCCCTATATAATCAATATATCTATTACCGTCAATATCCCAAGCGAAAGGGCCTTTAACTCTATCAAAAACTATTGGCTGTCCACCAACGGATTTAAAAGCTCTAACAGGAGAACTAACTCCTCCAGGCATTAACTCTTGAGCAGCTGAGAAAACTTCTTTTGATTGGGTGCAATTTAATATGTCAGTCACAGTTTAAATAAATGAAGCTTGGAGAAAAATCTTTTCATGTCCTAAGTTAGAAATAAGTAAAAATTTTGTCAATTAGGTTGAAATTCTACATTATGATATTTTTATTGCGATAGTTTGGATTGTAAATTATTAATTTTTAGAAAATCATAATATAAAGTAGAACAATTCTAGATAACTCTTTATTAATAAGCGTTTTCAGGTATTAAAGAAAGGTTATTTGATTTATTTATATTTCGAAAAAATTATCATCATCCTCATAAAAATCTACAAATGTGTCGTTCAAGTTAAGATTAATCATGACCGGGGCATGATCACTTGGGCGCAAATTCTTCCTCGGTAAGCTGTCTATGACACAGCTTTTAAGTTTTGATGAGAGTTCTTTACTGACATAGATATGGTCTATTCTCCAACCTTTATTTAATTCATATGCGTTATTACGGTAATCCCACCAAGTCCAATGGCCAGTATTTTTTTCGAAAATCCTGAAAGAATCTATCAATCTTCCTTTTAAAACATTATTTAACGCATTTCTTTCGATTTTAGATGCCATTATTCCTCCTTCGTATTTCTTTGGATCATGAATATCTATGTTAGATGGAGCAATATTAAAATCACCCACAAGACAAATTAATTCTCCTTTTTTTTCTTGCTCATCCAAAAAGGAAGCTAAACAATTCAACCAATTAATTTTGTATTCGAACTTATCTGATTCTAGAGATGATCCATTAGGAACATATACATTTATGATCTTAATACCATTAAAAACAGCGGAAATTAATCTTTTTTGTTCTAGGAAAATTTCAAGATTTTGATCAGAGTCTCTACATTTATAGAATCCTTTTTGGATATTATCACCCTTTATTTTAGAAATAATAGCAACGCCATTATATGACTTTTGTCCGTATACCTCCACTGAATATCCTAATTTTTCGAAAGGTTCAACGGGGAAACAGTCATCCATCACTTTTGTTTCCTGCAAACATAGAATATCTGGATTGACTTGATTAATCCAATCTGTTATTTGTGAAAGTCTGGTTCTTATAGAGTTAACATTCCAAGTTGCTATTAACAAATTTCTACTAAAATTATGTAAAATTAAATTAGCAAAAAATTTTGGCGTTTTTGAATTTTGAAATTAAATAAAATGAAAAATTATTTTTGTAAAAACCTTCCTAAAACAATAACAATACCTTTAGTTTTTTCTTTTATCTCCTTATTTGCCTTCAAAGGTGATTTATTAAATGCTGATTATTTATTTGAAGAATTGCAAATAGATACCTCAACAAAAACAGAAGAGGATAGTTCAGTTATTCCAACTAATCCATTTGAAATTGTTGAAATGATTAGAAGACAAAATAGTTTGAATGATGCGACTAATCCATCTGATGCTATAGATGATGCTTTAGAATCTTTTAATAGCTTGGAGGAAAACTAAGATATTCAATAAGATATTTTTTATTTTAAAAATTTAATATGTTGACAAATCCCATCCCAAAAGTTAGTAATCAATTGCAATACAGAGCAATTGGTATTGTTAATGGTAAATTTATTCCCCTTGATAATAAGCGATTAACTAGAGGCTTTTTAACTGATAATAAAGGGGAGAAAATTGAAACAGTAGTACTAGGAAAAGCATTATCTCTTTTAAAAAAGCATATTGACTTAAAGAAAAATTATTTTTGGATTGTTTATCCAAAGAATAAAAATACTCAAAATTTGCATTTACAAGTTGCGGGCATCTGGCATCCTTATCAGTTGAATGATTTTTCTAAAGATTCTAAAAATACAAACTTTTCAAAATTATTAGAGGAATTAGATTTAAAAGATAATTATTTTTCTGTTAGAGGAGAATTAGTTTTTGTAAACACTCAAAAAAAAGAAATTGTTATTAAGATCTGCTCTGCTTCAAAGAAAAATAATTTAAAAAATAAAAATTTTAAATTAGTAATAAAAGGGGAGCTTTCTCTTAAACTGCTCAATAGTTTTGTAAGTCTAGATATTATTAGATATGGAAATTCTTTGAAATTAATCAAGTATGAAGTTGTTGAAAAAAATCTTTCAAGAAATAATTAGAATGAACAGTTGAGCTTTATTGGAATTTTTATCAATCAAGAAATTTAAGATTTATGGAAGATGTTTTAATTGAATGTTCTCCAGGCATTTCTGGAGATATGTTGTTAGGAGCTTTTTATGACTTAGGTGTGCCTAAAAAGGTAATTGAACAACCGCTTATTGATCTTGGCTTAAAGGATCAATATAATCTAGAGTTTGAAGAATCTAAAAGTTGTTCAATCCGAGGTATTAAGGCGAAGGTTGAGAATATTGATTGCGGACCAATTAAAAGAAATTGGAGAAGTATTAAACAACTTATTTTAAATGGAAACTTAGAAGATAAATTACAGAAATTAATTTTTGAAGTGTTTGAATCTTTGGCAAGCGCAGAAGGAAAAGTTCATGGTATCAATTCTGAGGATGTTCATTTTCATGAAATTGGGGCTATCGATTCATTAGTGGATATCATAGGAGTATGTGCTGCATTAAATTTTTTAAATCCTAAAAAGGTTTATTGCAATGAACCAATGTTGGGAAAAGGCTTTGTTCAAACTCAACATGGGAAATTATCTGTCCCTCCCCCTGCTGTAATAGAGCTAATAAGAAAAAAAAATATTAAGGTTTTATCAAGCTTTGACTCAATAGAGGGGGAACTTTCTACACCAACTGGTATTGCTTTACTTTCTAATTTAGTTAACTATGTGCAACCTCCTTCAAAATATTCTATTAACTCCTATGGAGTAGGCATTGGCAACCTAAAATTCCCATTCCCGAATTTGGTTAGAGTTTATAAAATTACTTCATTTGAGGATCCCTCTATTAATAAACAAATTAATCCAAGGTGTGAAGAAATATCTGTTCAAGAAGCATGGATTGATGACCAAACACCTGAAGATATATCGAATTTTGTTGAGAAACTGAGAATAGAGGGAGCTTACGACGTTTCTTATCAAGCTATTAATATGAAAAAAAATAGAATTGGATTTTCTATTCAAGCAATCTTGCCAATAGAGAAAAAAGAATATTTTATGCGGTTATGGTTTGATTACTCCAATACTATTGGAGTGCGTGAAAGGACCCAATCTAGGTGGATATTGCTTAGAAGAAGAGGAGAATGTTCAACGACTTTTGGAAATGTAAAAGTTAAACAGACTTTGAAACCAGATGGATCCATCACTATGAAACCAGAAAATGACGAAGTTTTGAGATTAAAATTAGATCAAAAAAAATCAACATACGAAATAAGAAAAATAATAAAAGAATCAAGTAAAAATTTCAAAGCATTCGAAAACTGGAAATGATATTTAATATTAAGATTCAATCATATTGGAAATTTTTTAAGAAAATTAATTTTAGTGGCTTAAAGACTATTTTCTTTTTATCAAGTTTGTTATATTTTTGCATTTATTTTTTTTATAATTTAGACCAAATTTCTTTTGATATAAATTTAGAAAGAAATGGTATTAATCTATTTTTATCATTTTTGTTTTGTGTTTTAAGTATTTTTCTAAACGCATATGCATGGAAATACATAATTAAATGGTTCGGTAAAGAATGCAAAGGAAATAACTTAATTTCCTTCTATATTTTAACTAATATTCTCAAATACGTTCCGGGAGGAATTTGGCATTTTGTTGAAAGACTAAATTTTATCCAAAAAAGAAGTAACCCTCAGATCGCTTTTTATTCGACACTTATAGAACCTTATTTTATGTTGAGTGGATCTTTTCTTTTGGCATCACTAGGAGTTATTTTTTCACCATTGTACTTTTTTTTTATTTTGCCCTTAGTATTTTTAAATAGGAAATTAATTTATATTGTATTAAAAAGGTTAGAGTCTCTTAAGGGCAAAGCATTTGAGGTTTTGAGACTTTCAAATTCAAAGTATCAATTTGAAAAGAGAATAAATATAATTTCTTTTTTTCCTACCAAAGCAATTTTACTTGAAATTGGTTTTGTTTTATCTAAATTTCTTGGGTTTTATATTTGCTTGAATACTTTTAATACAAATCTTACTCCAAACATCATTTTTTTATTAGTAGTTTTTTCTTTATCATGGTCTTTAGGTTTGATAGTGCCAGCGGCTCCTAGTGGAATTGGTGTTTTTGAAGCTTGCCTCCTTTTTTTTGTTGGCAGAAATATTCCACAAAATATAATTCTTGTCGCAGTAATTTATTTTAGGGTTATTTCTACATTTGCTGATCTGTTATTAAGTCTTCCTTTTTTGACTAAAAAACTGTTGAAGAAAACTTAGTTTTTTTTCTCTAAACTTGGTATTAATTTAATTGATGCAATAAGTCCTAAAGTCATGATAAAAATGGCAGGTAATATTGCCTCTACCATTCTTTCATCACCAGCATATTGATATATTCTCACAGACAAAGTATCAAAATCGAACGGTCTTAAAATAAATGTTATGGGTAATTCTTTTATGGTGTCTACAAAAACTAAAAGTGAGCCTACAAATATTGGTCCTTTGAGTAGAGGTAGATGTATCCTTTTGAATATTCCAAGCCAGTTCTCTCCTAGTCCTAATGCAGCTTCATCAAGACTAGGAGAAATCCTTTCAAGACTTGAATCAATGGAACCTTTTGAAATAGTTAGAAATCGCACAAGATAACCCCAAATTAGTAAGCAAATAGCAATGAAATGAAATTTTGAAGAAGAAATGCTTATTACAGATAAAGCTAATACGGTGCCTGGGATTGCATAACCTATTCCCGCAAGCTTTGTAATGGGTCTTAGGAATAAGCTTTGATTTGGGCGGCTAGCTAAGGAAAGTATTAAAGAGAATAGGATCGTTATTAATGCAGTAATAAGTCCTAGACTAATAGTCCTAAATGATAATGTAAGTAATTCTATAGATAAGCCTTTTTGAATTTGATCAATATTTAGCAGAATCCAAAAACATGGTATTCCAAAAGAGAAAATTGGAGGAAATAAGGCTAAGGTTATTGCCAAAAAAGCTCTAGATTTTCTTAATTCCCATCCTTGTGAATCTTCCGACGCAGGATTTTCACTCCACCTCTTTGATTTTCTTCTTGAAAATTTCTCAAAAATAATTAAAGTGAAAATTATCAATAACGCTACCAAAGATAATCCAATAGCACTTTTTGGATTGCCCTCAATAATCCAATTTTCAGCTATACCTGTGGAAATACTTGGTACATTTAATAATTCAAATGTACCCAACTCATTCATTACTTCCATACACATTAAACTTATTCCTGTGATTAGTGCTGGTAGTGCCATTGGTAAAGCGACTTTAAAGAAGCTCATCCATGGTCCAACTCCCAATCCTCTACTAGCATTGATTTGATTAACTCCAAACTTATTAAAACTTTCGTTCGCGAGAATATATACATAAGGATAAGTTGAAATTGACAGTATTAAAACTCCCCACCATAAACCAGTTACTTGATACCCAAAAATACTCCCTAAATCCTGTAAAACAGCTGTTATTAGATATGCTGGAGCAGCAAGTGGAATGAGTTGGCAAATACGCAGAACTTTCCTGAACTTAAAATCACAGTTTGAGAGTAACCATCCATTCAAGGTTCCTAATCCCCCTCCAAATAAACTTGTAAGTACTAACACCTGTAAAGTGCCTAGTACCTCTTCTCCTCCTGAAATCCCTACTGAAAAATTTCCACCTAAAAGATATTCAATTCCTTCAAGAAGAAAATTGGAAATGGGAATAATTACGAACAGTGCAACAACAAAAGAAATTATATAAAAAAGTCTTAATTTCGTTATTCCTTTTTTAAATCCTTGAATAAGTATTTTCAAAAACCGATTAAACCTCTCATGAACTCTAATTTGAATTAAATCTACATGAAGAAAGTTGATTCTTAATAGTTTGATGATCTAAGTTTTTCCCAATTATTACTATCTTGTTAGATTTTTTCTTTGTCCATTCTTCATCATCTAGAGAAAAACGTTTCCCTGATAAGTGAAAAATATGTTTTCTTTCACTTTCCATAAACCATAAGATTCCTTTTGCTCTAAATACATTTTGTGAAATTTCATTATCTAAGAAATATTGAAACTTCCTTAAGGAAAATGGTTCAAATGTCTCATAAGAAACTGATGTAAACCCTTCAATACTATTTATCGATTCGTGTGAATGAGAAGAATGATCGTGTGAATGAGAAGAATGATCGTGTGAATGAGAAGAATGATCGTGTGAATGAGAAGAATGATCGTGTGAATGAGAAGAGTGATCGTGTGAATGAGAAGAATGATCGTGCGAAGTATCTTCTAAATTTTTTTTATCCTTCTCAAATTGAAAAGTATCTGTCTCAAATAGACCTACGCTCATGATTGTTTGTAATCCAACTTCACTATTTGTTGATCTTAAGATCCTGGGTTCTTTTTTTATTTTATTTATAAATTTTTCTACTTTCTTTAATTGTTCTTCATTCACTAAATCACATTTATTTAGAAGGAGTATATCTCCGTACAAAATTTGAGAATAGGCGATACTTGTATTATTAATTTCAAAATCAAAATTTTCTCCATCAATAACAGTAATGATCGAGTCTAATCTTACTTTTTCTCTAAGATCACCAGCCGCAAAAGTCATAGCTACTGGTAATGGATCGGCTAGCCCAGTTGTCTCAACAATTAAATAGTCTATCTTTTCAGATCTTTCTAAAACTTTGGAAACTGTATTTAATAATTCGCCATTGATAGAGCAACATATACATCCATTATTTAATTCGATCATATCTTCTGATCCTTCTATTATTAAGTCATTATCTATTCCGATTTCTCCAAATTCGTTGACTAAAACAGCTGTTTTAATACCAACTTGATTTTTTAAAATATGATTTAGAAGTGTAGTTTTGCCAGAACCTAAAAATCCACTAATAATAGTAACTGGCAATAAATTTTTAGACATTTTGAATAGTTGAAAACAAGTTTATATTTTTATTGATCAAAAATTTTGTTGATTTCCGAAGCTAATGTTTGATCCAGATTCGTAATACCTCCTAGATCATGTGTATTTAATTTAATTATTACTTTTGCATAAACATTCTCCCAGTTGGGATGATGATTATATTTTTCACAGATTAAAGCAACCTTAGTCATAAAAGCAAATGCTTCAATAAAATTAGCGAAGTTAAATTCTCTTTGGATTTGTTTAGATTTAATTTCCCAGCCAGGTATTTTGACAACTAATTCATTCAATTCTTCATCTTGCAAAATGTAGGGTTCCATTAAATAAGAAATCTGACTTATTACATTATAAATATTTTACCTTTTCTCACCAATTATATGTACATTAATGATTCTTTCCTTTTGATCAAATCGATGTTCCCATAAATAAACTGCTTGCCATGTGCCAAGCATAATTTTCCCGTCTTGAAAACTCAAAGATAAACAAGTGTTTGTTAGGGATGTTTTAATATGTGCTGGCATATCGTCAGCCCCTTCTTGATAATGTTCATAGGATATTTCTTCTCTATTTTTTGATAAGGTTAAGTAGGAATCATAGGGAACTATCGATTGCATATACTTTTTTAGGTCCCTCAGTACATTTGGATCTGCGTTCTCATTAATAGTCAAACTGCAACTTGTATGAAGTGAAGTTAAATTTAAAATTCCGGAATGAAAATTATTTTTTTCAACACATAAATTTAAATCATATGTGATATCAATAAAACCCTCGCCATGGGTTATGAATTTTAATTTTGAAAATATTTGTTCCATATAAGTTAAAACTTAATTAATCAATATCCTATTATGGATAAAGATGCATGTTTTACTGCATACATTAAAATTTTTATCTTAAGATAAATTTAATTTCCATTTAAATCTTTGGCTGAAACTCATTGGAATAAGCTGGGTGCTTACCTTAAAGAAACACAAATATTAGGTTCAATCCAAAATACACTTTATTGGGATCAGAATACTGGAATGCCAAAGAAAGGTGCTTCTTGGAGGTCTGAACAACTTACTTATATTGCAAAAGTATTGCATGAAAGAAATTCTTCCGAGGAATTTTCTAATTTAATACAATCTGCTAAAAATGAACTAGCAGATATTGAAAGAAATTCCGATAATCAACTTTTCATAAAAGATAAAGAAAGAAATATTAGTCTTTTATTGAAGGAATTTAATAGAGAAAGAAATTTAGATCCTAAATTAGTTGAGTCTCTAGCAAAGGCAAAATCTAAAGGGTATGAAAGCTGGCAAGAAGCCAAGGAAAAATCAGATTTTAAAATTTTCCTTCCTTTTTTTGAAGAATTAGTTAAATTGCGGATTGAAGAGGCAAAACAAATATCAGATAAATATTCACCATGGGAAACTTTAGCCCAACCCTTTGAGCCTGAATTAACTTTAAAGTGGCTGCATAAAATGTTTCAGCCTTTGAAAGATACTCTCCCAGAGATGATTAGAGGGATTAATAAATCCAAGAAATATCACTGGGATTTGAGTCCCGAATCTCAACATAATCTATGTTCTCAATTACTTGATGAGTTTGGGAGAGATAAAGATCTAGTTGTTGTTGGTAAATCTCCCCATCCTTTTTCGATTACATTAGGACCTAATGATTACAGGATTACGACAAGAATTGTTGAAGGAGAACCATTATCAAGTTTTTTAGCAACTGCGCATGAGTGGGGTCATTCTATTTATGAGCAGGGTTTGCCATCTCAAAGTCATCAATGGTTTGCTTGGCCTTTAGGTCAAGCAACCTCTATGGGTATTCATGAAAGTCAATCTTTATTTTGGGAAAATAGAATAGTTAAATCCAAATCTTTTTCAAAAAGATTTTTTAACAAATTTGTTTCGGCTGGATGTTCTCTTGATAATTATTTAGAACTATGGAAATCTATCAATCATTTGGAAGCAGGATTAAATAGGGTTGAAGCGGATGAATTGACTTATGGCTTACACATATTAATAAGAACCGAACTCGAAATAGATTTAATTGAAAGAGGTTTACCCGCTGAAGATATTCCAACAGAATGGAATAAAAGATATGATGAACTCCTAGGAATTAAACCATCTAATGATTCAGAAGGTTGTCTTCAAGATGTTCATTGGAGTGAAGGGGCGTTTGGATATTTCCCCTCATATTTGTTAGGACATGTTATAAGTGCGCAAATATCTTCTCAAATGGAAAGAGACATAGGTTTGATTGACAACTTAATTGAAAATGGTGAATATCAAAAGATCATCTTTTGGTTAAAAAATAATATACATAAATATGGCAGATCAGTTAATTGTATGGAGTTGGTAAGAGCTGTAACTAATGAAGAACTATCGCCAAAATATTTTATTAATAATTTAAGGTCTAAAATAAATGATTTTTGCTGAAACATTACTTTTAAAGAATTTGATTAGGTGTGAGGATGTAAGATAAACAAAAATAATTTCTTGATGGCAAATCTAAATCAGCCCCCAAGCAGGGTTACCCCAAATTTATTGCACATACTAAATGCTTTCACTGACAGCTCAAATACAATAATAAACACTATTGTTGAATTGAATTCTAATACCATAAATAAATATGAATTAATTACAGAAACGGGTCATCTTAAACTTGATAGGGTAGGTTATTCATCACTTGCGTATCCTTTTGCTTATGGATGTATTCCAAGGACATGGGACGAAGATGGAGATCCGCTTGATGTAGAAATTGTTGGGGTAACTGAGCCATTGATACCCGGATCTATTGTGGAAGCAAGGATTATTGGGGTGATGAAATTTGATGATGGTGGAGAGGTTGATGATAAGGTAATAGCGGTTCTCGCAGATGATAAAAGAATGGATCATATCTCAAGTTATGAAGACCTTGGAGATCATTGGTTAAAAGAAACAAAGTATTATTGGGAGCACTACAAAGATCTAAAAAAACCAGGAACATGTACTGTCAATGGTTTTTTTGGGATAGAAGAAGCTGTTAAAGTGATTAAAGATTGTGAAGAGAGATACAAAAAAGAAATTGATCCTAAATTAGTAAATTAACTAATTTTATTTTTCTCTAAATTTTTCAAATATTTCGCTTAGTATTTCTTCGGCACCTTGCTGCTTTAATTTTTTAGCTAGTTCTTTGCCTACTTCTTCGGGATCATTAATATTGCCAATATATTGATCTTTAATAAGCCTTTCTCCATCAAGAGATGCAACCATACCAGTAAGGCAAAGTTGTTCATTTTGAATTTTACTATTCACACCTATTGGGACTTGGCATCCACCTTCAAGCTCTCTTAAAAAAGACCTCTCTGCTAGACATCTTTGACTGGTGGGTTTATCTTCTAAGATATTTATAATTTCTAAAACATTTTTATCATCAGATTTACATTCAATGCCTAGTGCTCCTTGGCCAACGGCATGAAGGGAAACTTCACTTGGGATGATCTGGTGAATTCTTGATTCAAAGCCTAATCTCTTTAAACCAGCGGCCGCAAGAATTATACAATCAAATTCTCCTGCATCTAATTTTTCAATTCTTGTAATAACATTTCCCCTGATATCTTTGAAATTAAGATGTGGGTACTTATTTCTTAATTGTGCAAGTCTTCTTAAGGAGCTTGTTCCAACAATCGAACCTTCAGGTAAGTTTTCTAATTTATAACAGTCATTTTTTTTGTTTACTACTAAAGCATCTGCAGGATCCTCCCTTTTTGTAATGCATCCTAATTTAAGGCCATTAGGCAAATTGGTTGGTAAATCTTTTAGAGAATGTACTGCTATATCTGCATGGCCTACGAGCATTTGTGCTTCAAGTTCTTTTGTAAATAAGCCTTTGTCGCCTATTTTTGCTAAGGCTACATCAAGGATTTTGTCACCTTGAGTTGCCATAGCTTCTATAGATACCTCTAAATTGGGAATATTCCTTTCTAGTTGATCTTTAACCCATAAAGTTTGAACCATTGCTAGCTTACTTCTTCTACTAGCTATTTTTAGCTTAAAATTAGTCATTAAATATTATTTTGAGTTTGGTTTAGAATTAAGTCGAGTCTATTTTAAGCTATTCCTTTGCAACTTTCCAAAGCTAAAAATTATATTTAACTATTTTTATTTTATATATTCTTTTAAAACCCCATTTCGATTTGGATGTCTCAGTTTTCTGAGGGCTTTGGCTTCTATTTGTCTAATTCTTTCTCTAGTCACATCAAAAATCTGTCCAATTTCTTCAAGAGTTTTCATTCTTCCGTCGTCAATTCCATATCTTAATCTAAGAACATCCCTTTCCCTTGGGCTTAAAGTTGCTAGGACTCCTTCTAAATCTTCTCTTAACAGAGTTTTAGAAACATCTTGCTCTGGATTTTCTATATCTGCCTCAATGAAGTCTCCAAGTCTTGAGTCTTCTTCTTTACCTATAGGAGTTTCTAAAGAAATAGGTAGCTGAGCACTTTTAGCAATAAATCTTAATTTTTCAATTGTCATTTCCATACTCTCAGCAATTTCTTCTTCACTTGGCTTCCTTCCGAATTCTTGGCTAAGAACTTTTGTGGTTTTTTTTATTCTGGATATTGTCTCATATAAATGAACTGGTAATCTAATAGTCCTACTTTGATCTGCGATTGCTCGAGTGATGGCTTGGCGAATCCACCAGGTAGCATAAGTAGAGAATTTGTAACCTTTTTCATGGTCAAATTTTTCTGCTGCCCTAATAAGACCCAAACTTCCTTCTTGTATTAAATCTTGAAATGATAAACCTCTATTCATGTATTTTTTTGCAATGGAAACAACCAATCTTAAATTTGATTGAACCATTTTTTCTTTAGCTCTTCTTCCTAACAAGAGTCTTCTTCTGAATTTAGGAAGAGGCATATCTATTAATTCGGCCCATTCTCTAACAGATGGGAAATGGCCTTTTTCTGACTCATATTGAGTGGCTAGTTCTTCTAATTGGAGTAAATCAGCAATTTTTCTTGCAAGTTCAATTTCTTCATCTGGTCTTAAAAGTCTAATCCTCCCAATTTCTTGGAGGTATACTCTTATTGAATCTTCAGTATATATACCTTTTGGCCCAAGCTTTATGTTCCCAAGACCCTTATCTTCTTCCTCAGAATCATTAAATTCATTATTATTTTCTATGCTGGTTCCGTTTAAAGCTGAAGATGAATGTATATTTTGACTATTTTTATTACTATCTTCTTCAACTACAGTTTCTGAATTACTGTTAAGTTTTTTATTAATCTTTTTTTTTGCACTAGAGTTAGAATTCTTTGATTCTGCTGCGACTGGACACATAATTGACTCCTTTCTACGGTGAATTTAACTAGATAAAATTTTATTTAGGGCTAATTTGTACATTTAGTAGTAAAAATCCCATTTGATGTTTAAATAACTTTTTCACGAAATGTGAATAAAAAAAGTTTTTCTAAATGTTGAAAAATTTAAATAGTGCTATAGATTACCTAAAGTAAAAAGTCTTGGGATTTCTCAGACAGGCAGATCAGGTTTTGAATTTTAACTCAATGATCAAAGCTTCATGTCTCCCTTAAGAACAGGATACTTAGCAATGTGCAAAAAACACTTTGTGGAATGTTCAACAATCCAATACTAAGAAAAAGTTTTGAAGCCGGCAAGTAATCAGTTATCAAATATCTCTTTTAAATTCGAGGTTTTGCTTGATATAGGCAGTGTTAGTGATAGCTTTTACTATTTAGATGGAAATAATCTTGGTGTAGAAGTTGGGGATATTGTAACTGTAAAACTTAGAGGGAGGTTATTAAATGGGTTGGTGATCTCCAAAGAAAACTTTTCGAAAATCAATAAAGATGAAACAAATATTACTGGAAAAAGAAGTATAAAATATTTGTTTGTTGAAGGTATTTTGCAGAAAAAAATAATTGATCAGTTGTGGAGAGAATTGATAGAGTCACTAGCTTCTTTTTATATGGTTAGTAATTTAAAAATGTTTAAAACGGCATTTCCACCAGGCTGGATTGGTAAACATAAGAAAATTGTTCAGGGTTTTAAAGATCAAATATGGATTGGAACCAGTAAAGAATTAGATATAAGAAAAAATCAATTGACCAAGAAAGAATTCTTATTAATAAATACTTTGCCCAAAAAAGGTAATTGGCAAAGTGAATTAATCAAGTCTGGTTTTAGTTACACTCTTATTAACTCAATGGTCAGTAAAAATTACCTTGTTAAATTTAAAAGAAAAAAAACAATAAATCCTAAATTAAATTTCTTTCAAAATGATCCTATTGCAATAAAAAAACCAAATCTTACAAGTGAGCAGGAAATTGCATTTCAAGAATTTCAAGCAATGCAACCTGGCCATGTGTTAATGCTTTGGGGTGAAACAGGTTCAGGTAAAACAGAAGTTTATATGAGAATGTCTGAAGATGAATTGCTTAATAAAAAAAGTTGTTTGATACTGGCCCCAGAAATTGGCCTGATTCCTCAACTTATTGATAGATTTAGTAGCCGATTTAATAATGTTGTTTATGAATATCATAGTAATTGCTCTTCTCGTCATAGAACGTTCGTTTGGCAGAAAATCATCAATACGAATGAACCGCTAATAGTAATAGGAACAAGGTCCGCAGTATTTCTTCCAATTAAAAATTTAGGATTAATAATTATGGATGAAGAACATGATGTTTCATATAAACAAGATAGCCCCATGCCTTGTTATGACGCAAGAGATGTTGCTGTTGAAATAGTAAAAAGGAATTCTGCAAAGTTAGTTTTTGGAAGCGCAACCCCATCAATGAAGACTTGGAAAAAATGTATTTATGAAAGTAACTTTAAATTGGTACGAATGATTCAGAGGATATCTAGGAATGAGATGCCTGAAATAAGAATTGTTGATATGCGAGATGAATTTAAGAAGGGAAATATGAAAATTTTATCCAGTGAATTATTAGACTTGCTTCCCCAACTGCGCTTAAAAAATGAACAAGCAATAATTTTGATACCTAGAAGGGGGCATAGTGGATTTTTAAGTTGTAGAAATTGTGGATACCTAATAAAGTGTCCCAACTGTGATGTCCCTTTATCAGTTCATCTTGGTTCACAAGGTAAAAAATGGTTAAGTTGTCATTGGTGTGATCACAAATCGAGAATGATCAATCATTGTCCAGATTGTAATTCGAATGCTTTCAAGCCTTTCGGAATAGGGACTCAAAGAGTTTTGGAGTTTTTAAATGAAGAATTCCCTGACTTAAGGGTTCTTCGATTTGATCGTGATACAACTTCAAATAAAGATGGTCATAGAGAAATTCTTTCAAAGTTTTCTAAAGGTGATGCTGATATTCTTGTGGGAACTCAAATGTTGGCAAAAGGGATCGACATCCCGAATATTACGCTTTCAGTAGTGATCGCGGCAGATGGATTGCTCCATCGTCCAGATATTTCAGCGGAAGAAAAGTCATTACAATTATTTTTGCAATTGGCTGGTAGAGCTGGTAGAGCTCAAAAAAAAGGAAAAGTTATTTTTCAAACATATAAACCAAACCATCCTGTAATTTCATACCTTAAGAAAAGAGATTATGAACGCTTTTTGAATGAAACTTCTAAATTGAGAAAAGAAGCTAATTTATTCCCATTTTGTAAGGTTTGCTTACTTAAGTTAGCGGGTGAAAATTATGAATTAACAGAATTAATTTCAATTAAAGTGGCAAAATATCTACTGAATTTTTGTGAACAAAATAACTGGAAATTAATTGGCCCTGCCCCTAGTTTAATTTCTAAAGTTGGGAAAAAATTTAGATGGCAGATATTAATTCATGGTCCTGAAGATTCAAAGATACCTTTGCCGGATAGGTCATTATTATGGAAACTTATTCCAAAAAATGTTTTTTTAACAATTGATGTTAATCCAGCGGAGTTGTAACTATTTTGATGGAAGTTGAGGTAAATCTGTCCCTAACTTAAATCTATAGAATCTTAATGAATAAGCCAATATTACTATTATTGAAATAATAGATATCCCAATTAACAATTTGTTCCAGCTCCAGAAAGAAAATTCTAGACTATTCATCTGACCTAGATTTAAATTCCAAATTATTAGATTTCTTGTGATCTCTAAATTCGAATCGTTTTTACCAGTAAGTTTGGCTTTATTTGGGTTTATAATTTTGAAAATGAGTTCTAAATCATCAATATTTTGAATAGAGTTGAGATCTATATCCACCCTATAAAAGTATTCCTTAAAAAAAATGAAGTCTTTTTGAGTGGTGTTGATTTCTATATTCGTCGATCCTCCCGCCAATTCTCCTGCCGTATTTTGGATTGTTTTAAGAACTTGTTTTGCATTCTCTAGATTAAGATTTTTATATTTCAGAGAAAAAGTTGATTCTTCTTTTGTAATTTCTGCATCAGGAAAAATATCTGTAATTTTATCCTCAAATTTTATCTGCCAAGGGAATTTTTTAATGTATTTACTCTCTATCACAAGATTATTAGTTATTGAATCAAGTTCACTAAGATCAAGGGTATTTTCAATTTTAACGCAGCCACTTAAGAGTGGAATTAATAATAATAGTATTAAAAAGATGATCAGTGAAAATCCCTTCTGAAAAGGTTTAGTTGTACCAGTTGGAGTATCAGTTATATTGATAAATTTCTTTTTATCCATTACCTCTTTCTTTTTGCGGAGTGAGTTAAGAGATTTTTTATTTAGTGATGGGTTGCACTCAAACTCAACGTTCCAATTTTCTGGTTTTTTAATATCAGGAGAATCTATAACTTCCATCAAATATTTTGCATTTTCTCTTGTTTTATTATCGTAAGATTTGAGAAGTTCTTTGCAAAATCTTTTTGCCTCCTCCTTGTTATTGATACCACAAAGAGCAGTAATTAAAATCGTTCTTAAATTTACTCCTTCTTTACTGGATAAAGGAAATGATTCGATTATTGGTAAAAGGAATTCAATGCAATAATGATATTCACCTTTAGCTAAAGCAAGTTCTACTGTTTCTAAAACCTGCTCATAAGTTTTCATGAGTTAAGCAACTATCATTGTTCCAATTCCAGAATTTGTAAAAATCTCAAGAAGTAATGAATGTTCTATTCGGCCATCGATTATGTGAGCTGCTTTGACTCCTTGGGCTAAAGCTCTTATACAGCATTCCGTCTTTGGAATCATTCCTTCAGTGACAATTTTCTTATCAATAAAATCTCTTGCTTCTTTAAGATTCATTTTTTCAACAAGACTATTTTTGTTATCTTTTTCTTTTAAAATACCCTGAGTATCAGTAAGCAGTATTAGTTTTTCTGCATTGATTGCAGCGGCAATTTCTCCAGCGACAAAATCTGCATTAATATTATGTGAAACACCCTGCATGGTTGATCCAATACTTGAAATAATAGGGATATATCCTTTAGAAATAAGAGGATCTAGTATTTCAGAATTGATTTTTGTAACCTCTCCCACTAAACCATGGCTCCCATCTCCTAATTCCCTTGATTGAATTAAGTTCCCATCAAGACCCGATATTCCCACCGCTAGAGATCCTGTTTTATTAATGCCTTTTACAATTTGTTTGTTAACCCTACCCATAAGAACCATTTCGACAATATCCATTGTTTTTTGATCAGTAATTCTTAATCCATTTACAAATTTAGGAGATATTTCTAATTTGTTTAACCAATTGTTAATTTCGGGACCTCCTCCATGAATTACGATTGGGCAGACTCCCACGCTTGATAAAAGAGCTATATCTCTAAAAAAAGCCTTTTTTAAATCATCCTGCTCCATTACCGAACCACCATACTTTATAACAATTTTCCTACCTGAAAAACTTTGTATATATGGGAGTGCTTCGCTTAATATTGATACTCTTTGAGAATCATTCATTATTAAAAATTATTTAAACTTTATTGAATTAAGAAATTAGGTTTTATAAATATATGCCTATATTTTATAAAAGAGAATAAAATCAAATTCCTTTTTATTATCGTCGATAATAAATTCTGATTCAAGACCCTTTACGAAAAACCTATTTAATCTTTCTTGTTTCTCTATCCATTTTTCTAGAGGAACAGCATTTAATTCAAAACGCATTCTGAGACCATTCTTCTCTTCCTTTGTGATTTCTTCTATTTCTTTGAGCTGAGGAGGATTATCCTCGTCCCACAAATTTAAAGCTTCTAATGAAGATTCAAGATGGGCTTTTATCCCATACCTCCATCTTGTGACATCTTTCACAAGCGCTGTTAATTCTTTTGGCCTTTTGAATCTATTTGTCGCAAAATTTGTCTTGTCTAATAATTCTGCAGGGGGTATTTCTGATGTCTTTAAACCTAAGCCAATTAGAAAAATAGGTACTCCATAAAAAAAAGTAGGTACACTTAAGTTTACTGAGTCTGTAAAATAAGCAGTCATTCCAACAAAAGCTAAGATACCTCCAGTGGTAACGATTAAGTTTCCAGGTGATAAGTATTTCTTCATTTTGATCTAGTAGAATGATTTTTAAATGTGCTAATAAGCATTATGCAAGATTCTGATAGTTCAAATCAAGGCGATTTAATTCTAAAACTAGATCAAGACAGAGCATGGCTCTTGGAGAATCTTGACAAGGGTAAATGGCCAGAGATTAGAAGCGAACTTGCTGCTCTAGAAAGAAAAATAAGCAAACTAATTATAAGTGTTCAGGGAAATAATGTTGATATTTGATTTAAAAAGGTATTTCGTCCACTTCAGGTACTAAAGGTGAGCTATCCCAATTAGAATTTTTGTTATTTTCTTTTTTATCAATTGATCCATTATTTTCTTTTTGATTGGGCTTGATAGTCTCCACTGGAGTTATTTGATGTATTTTGGAGGCTGTAAGTTCTGGTTGCTTTTCTTTAGTTCCATCTTTTCTAGTGACTGAATTCATTTTAAGACGACCCTCAATGACAATGTTTTGTCCCTCCTTTAGTTCGTCTATCATTTCTTGGGCAATATTGCCCCAACCTAAAATCTTTAGCTCTCTGGTTGGATCTTCACTACGTAATCCTTTAAAATTAACAATCATTTCTGCAATTGGAGTTTGGTTTTCTTTTGTATACCTCATTTTGGGAGCGCTATTAATTACCGCTTGAATTAAACAATGATTCATTAACTTCTATTTAATTAAAGACATACTGATGCAAAATCAAGAAAATTGCTATGAAAATGTTTGGATCCTATCAGGAACTTCTGATGGACCTGTAATAGTAAAAAGGCTTGTTGAACTTGACTATTCAGTTTTTGCAAGTGTTTTAACTTTTAGAGCAGGTAAAGCTTATATTGAAAATCCAAAGTTACATATCATTACAGGTAAATTAAATAATAAAAAAGAAATAATTGATTTCATAAAAAAAAATAGAATAAAATTTGTCATAGATGCTACTCATCCCTTTGCTCTAATAATTTCTCAAAATCTTAATAATGCCTGTAAGGAAATTAATACACCTCTTTTAGTATTTGAGAGGAAATCTTTAATGAATAAAGCAAAAAATTTCAATTACATTGATAACTTAAAGGACATAAATAAAGGAGATCTAGAAAATAAGAACATTCTTCTTGCAATAGGATCAAGATTTCTCGACGACACTGCTTATTACTATATGAATTGTAAAGCAAACGTTTTTACAAGAGTGCTTCCAACTTATGAAAGTATAACTAAAGCGTTTGGATCATGTATAAAAAATTCAAATATAGCGATACTGGAACCGAGTAAAAATGAGGAAGGTATTTTAGAAAAAAAACTTTGTGATTTTTGGGAGATAGACTATGTACTATGCAGGGATTCTGGAAGTTATGCTCAGAAAAACTGGGAAAGAATTATTTCTGGAAGTAAGATGAAGTTGTTTTTGGTTAAAAGGCCAAAATTAAAAAATGATTATTCTTATTCTTTCTATCAGTACGAGAATTTGATAGATCACATAATTAGTAAATATTGAAGCTTAATTGATTATGGAAGTATTAATATTGATCACAACTGAATCAAGTAAAAGAAATGCTTGGCGACTGGCTAGGTTACTCATAAAAAATAAACTTGCAGTTTGTGTTTCTATGAAGCAAATTTTTTCAATTTATGAGTGGGATGATGATATTGAAGAAACTAAAGAGTTTGAGATCACAATAAAAAGTAAACCGGAATTTAAAGATGATTTAATTGATTTCTTACATAAAAATTCTACATATGATACTCCCCAAATTATCTACAAAAAATACCATGCTGAGATGAAATATTATGATTGGTTGAATAAAACTATTTGATTAAAATTATTTTATTAACTTTTTAAGATCAATATTGGATCTGGATCCTAATTGAGTAATGATTTGCCCAGCACAAATTGAACCTATCTCTCCGCATTTTTTGAGGGAATAATTATTTATTAATCCATGAATAAATCCTCCAGCATAAATATCTCCCGCTCCTGTAGTATCAATAACCTTCCCTTTCTTCATTGACTTAATTTCTTCGACATTATTTTTGTTAATTATTAGAGAACCATTACTACCTTGAGTTATTACGACTAATTCACATAAGGAAGAGATCTCTACCTTACAGTTATCTAATTTATCCTTCTTAAACAGGCTTAACACCTCTGACTCATTACAAAAAACTATATCTATATAGTTATCAATTAATTCCAAGAAACTCTCTCGATGTCTATCTACACAAAATGAATCAGATAATGAAAGGATTATTTTTGTATTAGAAAGTTTTGCAATTTGAGCAGCTTTAAGAAAAGCATTTTTAGCTAATTCGCTGTCCCATAGATAACCTTCTAAATACAAATATTTACTTTCCTTAAGTACATTGAAGTCAATGTCTTTTGGTTCAAACTCTATAGATGCTCCAAGGTATGTGCACATAGTTCTTTGAGCATCAGGTGTAATAAAAATAATTGAATGAGCTGTTGCAGCTCCTTCATTAATTGGCTGAGTATTAAATATAGTTTTGCTTTTTTTTATATCAGAAGAAAAGAAATTTCCAAATTCATCGTTTTTCACCCTTCCAATAAATTGCACCTTATTTCCTAATTCTGCTAAACATACAACGGTATTTGCTGAGGATCCACCTGATATTTGTTTGATTACTTCGCAATCCTTTAACAAACTCTGAGATTGATGAGAATTAATGAGATTCATTGATCCTTTCTTTAAATTATTTACCTCAAGAAAACGATCTTCAATATTGACTATGATATCTACTATTGCGTTACCTAGACCAATGAGATCTACTACTTTATTTTGTTCAAAATGTCTAAAGGATTCCCTCATTTTGTTAGGTCAATTACCTTAAAAGTGCTCTTTTAGGTCCATGAATTGGGTCTTCAATCACTATGGTTTGATCTCTATTGGCCCCCAATGAAACAATGGCAATTGGAACCTCCATTAATTCAGCTAAAAATCTAAGATAATTCATGGCATTTTGAGGGAGGTCAGATAGATTCCTACAATTTGCAGTGGAACATTGCCAACCTTTTAATTTCTTGAAGATTGGCTTACATTTTTTTAAGTCATCTGAATTTGTAGGAAAGTAGTCTATTTCCTCTCCATCCAGATCATATGCAACGCATACTTGAATCTCATCTAATTCATCTAATACATCTAGTTTTGTAACTGCTAAACAATCAAGACCATTTACAGATACAGCATATTTACCAATAACTCCATCAAACCAACCACATCTCCTCCTCCTCCCAGTAGTGGTTCCAAACTCACTGCCTCTATCACAGAGTTGATCATTGATACTACCCTGTAACTCCGTTGGAAATGGACCCTCACCTACTCTTGTGGTGTATGCTTTTGCGACTCCTATAACCCTATCAATTAGCGTGGGACCAACTCCAGCTCCAATGCATGCCCCACCTGATATAGGGTTTGATGAGGTAACAAAAGGATAAGTCCCATGATCCAAGTCAAGTAGAGTTCCTTGAGCACCTTCAAATAGAATATTCTTCTTATTCTTTGCAGCTGCATGTATTGTTCTCGTGCAGTCAACTACATGCTTTGATAATCTTTTCCCATAGTCAAGGTATTCTTCAATAATTTCTTCTTCTTTAAGTGGTTTAATACCATAGATTTTTTCTAATAAACCGTTTTTTTCTTTTAATGGGATTTCGATCACATCTCTTAGCCTTTCCTTCTTAAGTAAATCTCTTACTCTAATTCCATTCCTTTGCGACTTGTCCGCATACGTTGGGCCAATTCCCCGACCAGTTGTTCCTATTTTGTTTGAACCTCTATCTGATTCCATAGCTTCATCTAGTATCCGATGGTAGGGCATTGTCACATGGGATGTTGATGAAATTTTTAATCCTGAGATATTAATTCCATTATTAATTAACATATCAATTTCTTTTAGCAAGATTTTTGGATCTACAACTGTTCCCGATCCAATTAAACAAGTAGTATTTTTATAAAGTATCCCTGAAGGAATTAGATGTAATTTTAAGACTTTATCATCTACAACTATAGTATGACCAGCATTTACTCCCCCTTGGTAGCGTACGACAACATCAGCCGAACGACTAAGTAAATCGGTTATTTTACCTTTTCCTTCGTCACCCCACTGGGCTCCGATTACAACAACATTGGCCAATTTTAGAAGAGCATTATTTTTGTGCGAATATTTAATATATTCAAAAATCTTTGTTTACTTTTGAAAAGTAAATGAATTGTATCAACTCTCTCTGAGAACCATTTTTTCGGCAAGAGAAAATTCTTTGGTTAAACGCTCTTTTAGTTTATCTGGTAGAGGTCTACTTGCAAAGTTTTTGTAATGACCTGCCATAGCATTTAATGCTGTTTGCATGGTTGTAAATGATTGAGTTTTGTTCACCATTCCTCTATTTCTATATCTAGAAATATAGTCAGTTATAAGTGTAAGAGCTTCACTTCTTACCTCATCTTTATTAGGCGAATCTTTTGCGGTGTCAACAGCTGTCTGTAATGTTTTAACAACTGAAATTGTATCTTTTGTATAGTCACCTGTCATAGAGGTTTTTGCAGCTATGGAAGGGGAATTAAATAATGTAAAAACAACAATCAAGGAAAGTGAAAAAGAGATAGCTTTGATGAGATTTTTAAAAATTAATTCTGATGTCCATTTCAATAACATAACCTAGCTCCCAAAAATTAACTTTAAGATTTTTTATTGTACATTATTTCTGATTCGGAAATAAATGTTTTCAACAATTTATCGACATTAATTTTTAATTTAGTATTATTTCTCCTGCATATGAGCTCTACTTCTTTGTTAATAGAATCTCTACCTATAATTATCTGAAAAGGAATTCCAATTAATTCTGCATCTTTAAACTTTACACCCGCTCTATCCTCCCTATCATCAAGAAGTACGTCGATTTTATTAATTATAAAATTGTTATATATTTGCTCAGTAAGTTCTTTTTGAATCTGATCCTTTGAATTTGTTGGAATAATAATAACTTCAAAAGGAGAAATCTGGATTGGCCAACAAATTCCCTTTTGATCATGATTCTGTTCAATAGCAGCTTGGGCTATTCTTGTTACCCCAATTCCATAACAACCCATCCATAAATTTTTCAACTGACCATCTTTATCAGAAAACTTAGCATTTAATTTTTCACTATATTTTTGACCTAGTTGGAAAATATGTCCAATTTCTATACCTTTTTTTTCTTTAAGTTTCTCATTACTATCATTATTTATTTTATCTCCTTTTTTAGCATTTCTGATGTCTTCAATTAAATAATCTTTTGAAGCAAAAGAAAATTCCTGAAAAACCCTGTGGAAATTAACTTTATTCCCACCACTTATAAACTTTGAGAGATTACTTGCAGAATGATCAATTATTCTAGTCCATTTTTTATTCCAATTAGAACTCTCTTGAATAGTTTTATTATCTAAGTCTGGCCCGATAAAACCTAAAGGTAAATCAACTAGGTTTTTTTCGATTATGTTTTTGTCTTCAATTTTTTTCAGATTAAGGAGGTTGGAACTATGCAGTTTATTTATTAAGTTAAAAAGCTTTACTTCATTAATATGTTGATCGCCTCTTATGCATGCAAGAATTGGAACCTCGACTTTACTTTCGAACTTTGCAAGGAAAACCACTACTTTAATAATCTGACTAGGGTCTAAATTATTATTCTTACAAACTTCAAGGATTGTTTTTTGTTGAGGTGTTTCTATCCACCCGGAAACATTATCTCTTATGGGTATAGGTTGAGAGGGTATAGAAACAGCTTTTTCAATATTTGCAGCGTAAGAACCGCTTTGAGTAAACAATATGGAATCTTCCCCAGCATCTGCAGTGACCATAAATTCTTTGGATGAAGCACCTCCAATAGCTCCACTATCTGCTTCAACCCCTACTGTCTGTAGTCCACACGATTTAAAAATTTTTTCATAAGCATTATCCATCTTTTCATAAAATGAGGCTAAATCGTTCTCTGAAGAATGGAACGAATAACCATCTTTCATTATAAATTCTCTGCTTCTCATTAATCCGAACCTTGGCCTTATTTCATCTCTAAATTTTGTCTGAATTTGGTAAAAACATTGAGGTAATTGCTTATAGGAGCTAATGATTTCTGATGCAAGACTTGTGATAACTTCTTCGTGAGTTGGAGCTAAACCAAATTCTTTACCTTGTCTATCTTTGAGATTAAACATTATTCCTTCTCCTACAGTATATCCTTCCCACCTTTCACTTTTTTTCCATAAATCTGCTGGATGAAGTTGGGGTAAGAGTAATTTACTACAACCAATACAATTAAGTTCCTTCTCTATTATTGAGGATATCTTTTCAATAACTCTAAGCATTATTGGCATGTATGCATAAATGCCACTGTTAACTCTGCGAATGTAACCAGCTTTTAAAAGTAATTGATGTGAAATGATCTCAGCTTCAGAAGGTGTGTCACGAAGTGTCCCCAGAGGAAATGAGGTAGTCACGCGCATACAAAAAATACTTAATAATTACTAATTTTATCAATTAAGATGAAAAAAAAATCAAAAGTGTCTTGAGTCCCTCAACGCAACTAGTATAGATATATTCTTTCTGCTAATTTCTTCAGTAATGAAGTTTAAACTTTTCACAAAGTTCAATCTTTCTAAAACATTTTCTTAAGGTTATGGAAAATATAGATTCCAATATTTCTAGCGAAGAGGAATTGGTAGGTATTGATGAAGTTCAGAAATTTCTGAATCGATCAAGAGCTTCTGTTTATAGGTATACAAATACTGATTTAAGAAATCTAAACCCTAGCTTTAATCCAAGAAAATTAAACCCGGAATTTAGAACTGATCAAAAAGATCCCTTAAAATTCCATCCTAATGAAGTAGCAAGATTTGCAAAAGATATTTTAAGAATCAAGGAGGTTACTGTAGAAGTATTTAATACACCTTCCTCAGCCGCTCAAAACATACTGTTACAAGTATTAGACGAATTAAAATCAATTAGGTCTTTACTAGAAAAGAATAATTTAAAAGATACTAAATAATGTTTTGATTTATTGACATTTAGAATGTAGGATAATGATGTTCAGTTATCTCCTTTACATTTACCAAGTAATAGTTCTTGAGTTATACGAAACCAAAGCACTTAAATAAAAGTAAACTAAGCGATGAATCTTCTCTTAGTTCTGCTTTAAGTGATTTTGATAGAGATGATGATGACCCCTTAAGTATAAGGAGTTTATCAATGACATCTTTAGGTATTATTTTTGCCTTTCTGACATTTATATTACCTTCAATCAGCATTTTAATTGGAAGACCTTTTTCTCAAGGAAATGAGGTAATTATTAATCACGATCTTAAAAAAGATGGATATTAGTTCGATACCTCCATCTCCAATGAAGGGAATAGTAAATATAGTTGTTGAAATACCTGCAGGTAGTAGGAATAAATATGAATATTGTTCTGAAGCAGGAATAATGGCATTAGATAGAGTATTGCATTCTTCAGTAAGGTACCCTTTTGATTATGGTTTCATTCCAAATACTCTTGCGGATGATGGCGCTCCACTTGATGCGATGGTGATAATGGATGAACCTACTTTTGCTGGTTGTCTAATAAAAGCTAGACCTATTGGAGTTTTGGACATGCATGACTGTGGTGCTTATGACGGAAAACTTTTATGTGTTCCAATGGCAAATCCTAGACAGGCAAATATAGTAAGTATTAATCAAATAGCTCCCAATCAGTTGGAGGATGTTGCTGAATTTTTTAGAACTAGTAAAGGACTTGATGGAAGAACAGTTCAAATTGATGGTTGGAGGGATTTTGATGTAGTTGAAAATTTATTGAAAAATTGTACACCCCTAAAAAAGAAACACTTTAAAGTGCTTAAGAAATCAACACTTGGTAAAGTAAATTGAAAGAAATAATTTTATATGGTTATTTAAAATGCTCTACTTGCCGAAAAGCGTCAAATTGGCTATCTAAAGAAGGTCTCGAATACCAATTAATCGATATTGTAAAAGAACCTCCATTATTTAAGTATTTAAATTTAGCTTTAGAACAATATTCAGGAGATAAAAAAAAGATTTTCAATACGAGAGGCAAAGCCTATAAATTAATTAATACTGATATTTATTGTTTATCAAGGGACGAAACTATTCAACTTCTTTTAAGTGATGGCAAATTAATAAAAAGACCATTTTTGGTTTATGAAGAAAAAAAAGTAATATTAGGATTTAACGAAATTGAATATGCCAAACAATTTATCTAAGGTTAAAAAATTAAGATTTTAATAAATTTATGCCAAATTCTGTTAAAAATTTTTTAAAAGAATGGGGTCTACTAATTCTCTTGACTTTTTTTGTTTCTTCCTGTAGATCATTTTTTGCAGAACCGCGTTATATACCCTCAGGTTCTATGCTCCCAGAATTACAAATAAACGACAGGTTGATCATTGAGAAATTCTCTCTGAGGAACTCTCTACCAAAAAGAGGAGATATTGTGGTTTTTAAATCTCCTTACTCATTTGATGAAAAACTAGTTTCATCGAGATCTAAGCCGTTACCAAAAAAAAGATATTGTTTTTTTATGAGTTTTCCCCCAATGTCTCTTATTCCTGGATTGAGGGATCAAGCTTGCGATGCTTATATTAAGAGAGTAGTGGCACTCCCTGGAGAAATTGTGAGTGTAAATACTAAAGGAGAAGTAATTATAAATAATAAATTAATTCCTGAACCTTATTTATCTTATAAGTGCTCATTATCCTTTTTAAATAATTGTGGTGCATTTGAAAATTTAAGGGTTCCAAAAGATCATTTTTTAGTTTTAGGGGATAACAGGTCAAATAGTTGGGATGGAAGATATTGGCCTGGAAGTAAATTTATGCATAAAAAGGAGATCATTGGAAGAGCTTATTTAAGATTTTGGCCTCTTAATAAGGTTGGCTTATTTTGAAAATAAAGACTTACTTCTGATTTTGACTAAACGAAAATATTTGCTTTAAAAAGCTTTTTATTTAAAGAGCTCCGGAAGCAGTTGAATCAATTATCCCTCCCAGATGTGTTGTGATGTTAAGAGTACTAATAACAGGGCTTTTACTGGGATCATTAAAGAGGTCAATTACAGTTATGCCACCATTACCTTGCTTTATCATCCAAATATTGGAATAGTTAATGCCAAGGATATTGCAAATGAGAGTTTTATTTACTGCATCATGAGCGACTAGAAGGGTTAGATCAGTATCTTTTTGAGATAAACAAATTTTATTAAAAGCATCTATGGACCTTTTTGATACATCTTTAATAGATTCACCTTCCGGCATTATTACTTCTTCAGGTTTATCATGCCAAGTTTTTAGTAAATTAGGCCACTTTTCTCTAATTTCTGCTTCTAGTTTACCCTCCCATAATCCGTGGCTAATTTCTACAAGTGAATCTATTTTTTCTATTTTTAAATCTTTGTTATTCTGAAGAATTATTTGTGCTGTCTCATAAGGCCTATGCATTGAACTTGAAAATGCCTTATTGAAAGAAATATTTCTCAAATATTCAAAAGTCTTTCTAGCTTGATCTTTACCATTTTCATTTAAGGGGATGTCAATTTGGCCTTGGAATCTCCCTTCTTTGTTCCAGTTTGTTTCACCATGCCTTATTAGAAATATTCTTGAATCTCCAATTTGGCTAGGAACATTTTTATCAAGGTGAGACGTTTGATTTAAGCATTCAATTTGTGTCTTAAAGGAGTTTTTATGGCTTGAAATATTCAGAATTGAGAAAGAAGCGTTTTCTAATCTTATTTTTCTAAAACCTTGTTTAGGCTTTCCTAATAACAAAAGGATTAAACATCTAAGAATCGCATTATGTCCGACTAACAAAATATTTACATCATCTTTGTCTAGATAAATTTTCAAAATATCTTCTATAAAATTATTTGCTTGATCAAATAACTCTTGAATTGGTTTATAAGTTTTATTATCACTTCTTTTTAAAATTAGATTTTCTGGATCATTTTTCCATATAGGGTAAATTTCCGGAAATTTATTTTTAATTTCATCAATTTTTAGGCCTGACCATTCACTAAGGTCTACCTCCAATAAATTCTTATCAAAAATAATTTCTTGTTCTTTATTGAAACTATTTTTAATCGTTTTTGCAGTTTCTGCTGCTCTCACAAGAGGGGATGAATAGATTCTATCGAAGTTGATTTTTGATAATGCCTTTCCTGCCTTTAGAGCTTGATCGTATCCTTCATCAGTTAATAACGAATCATCTGTCCTGCCTTGAATTAATCCTTTTGCATTAAAACTGCTTAATCCATGCCTAACTAAAACTAATCTTATAGTCATTAATATAAATTTTAGAAAGATAATAATTTAATCATCTCATGGCGTGATAAAAATAGGTATATCAATATTAGAAATTTCAATGATAACTAAATATAGTTTTGAACTTTATAATATATTATGATCTTTAAAAATATTTCAAGGACAAAACTTTCTTTAGCTTTAATTTCTCTAGTCATAACTTTTTTTGTATGGCAACAAGGCTTAAGAGATAGTCTTAATAGACCATCTGTTTCATTTGATATAAGTCAAAAAGAACAGGAAATTATCGAATTAGCGGCTCAATCAATACCAACAAATCTTAAGAATTTTTTTATCACAAATGATCCCGTCGATGAAATAAATAATGCACTATCTCAAGTTTCATTTAATGAACTAACAGAAAGAAATAAATTAATTCGGATAATTTCTGCAGAATTAAATGAATCTTTAATCTATAAAAAAATATCTAAAGAGTTTGAAAATAGAAACTATAACTTACTAATTGATGAGATAGAAAAAAAATTTAATGATAATTCTTATAAACCTGATTCTAAAAAGTTTGATTTATTTAAAAATGATAGATTTTTATATCACCTTTTAAGCCAGAAATTTGATTTTGATGATAGTTCATTAATAACAAAATCATTTTCAAGCAAAATGTTTTTAAAAATTTTAGCCATCAGATTAATACCACTTTTAACAATATTGCTTGGCTCAATTCTATCTTTAAAAATATTTTTGAAAGCTCTATATTTGAAAAAGTTTGGGTGGAAAGAAATTAAAAGCTTAAACTTAGAATTAATAGATATGGTTTTATTAATCGCAGGTGGATTTGTTGTCTTAGGCGAAGTTGTTTCACCTTTGTTTTCAATAAGTTTAGTTGAACTTTTTTTTAAAAATATATCGAATGAATTGTCTCAATCTCTAAAAATATTTTTTGGATATCTTTTTATGGCTATTCCGCCATTATTGATAGTTTATTATCAAATTAAATCTTTTGATGGTGAATTTACTTTAAAAAAAGATTATTTTCAGTTCAATTATTTGCCAATAAAAGATGCAATTATTCAGGGGATTAAGGGTTGGTTAACAATCGTTCCTTTTGTTTTATTGGTTTCTCTAATTATGAATAGTCTGATCGACAATCAGAATGGTAGTAACCCTTTGCTTGAAATTGTTCTTAATAATAATAATTACTTATCATTTATTCTCTTATTTGTAACAACAACCCTATTAGCTCCTTTATTTGAAGAGATTATATTCCGCGGTATTTTACTCCCAACTCTTTCAAGAGATTTTGGAATAATTTTAGGCATCATAGTTTCAGCTTTTATATTTGCCTTGGCTCATTTAAGTTTGGGAGAAATGCCCCCATTATTCGTACTGGGAATAGGTCTAGGTATTACAAGAATTGCTTCAGGGAGTTTGCTTTCTTCAGTGATTATGCATTCTTTATGGAACGGATTGACTTTCTTAAATTTGTTCTTATTGAGGACATAAAGAATTTAATTTTTTACTTGCGAATCAAACAAAAAGATGTTTATTTAATTAATAACACTTCTTTTATTTAAATAAATAAATCATAGATGAAAGCTTATGAGAATCAATTTAATTTAAAAGAAAAAGTTTCATACCAAAGTCAAAAAAGTTTTGAAAAAATATCTATACTAAATATCAAATTAATACATCAAATTTTCGACACCATAAATATCTCTTTGTTGGTATTGATTTTTACCTTATTTTTCTTGTCTTTTAATAGTCAAAGAAAATGGTCAAATACATTTAGAAACTTATCTAAAACAAGAGCTATCAATAATAATCTCATTGATTATATTTCTAAAATTGAGGAATTTTATATTAGTGAACTTGAGTCTCTCAATATTTATAGAAAAACTAAACCTGAAGATTTAATCTATCTAGATAAACTGCCAGAAAAAAAAGAAAGTTTATATAAGAAAAATTTAAATAGTTTCATTGAAGGGCTTAGTGATAGCAAATATCAAAGGGGATATTGATGAAAAAATACAAAAAAATTGTTCGTCTAATACCCCTTGATCAAAGAAGATTTAAATTCCTCTATTTTTTTAGCTTACTATTGATATTTTGTTTGTTTGGTAGGTTAGTTAAATTGCAAGTCTTTAACGCCTCTGATTTGCAAAGGAAAGCTAGATTATTACAGTCTTCTAAAACTAACGCCTTAAAAAAAAGGAGAGCAATTGTTGATAGAAATAATAGACTAATTGCTTATGATAAAACGCTCTATAAATTATGGGCCCATCCAAAATATTTTAATTTTCCTGGTGATTCAATTAACAGAGTTCGCAGTATTGAAGAAGTTACAGAAAAATTGTCACCTATCTTGGATATAAATGGTGAAATACTCTTGAGTAAATTTAATAATAAAATGAGTGGAATCAAGCTTTTGGATAAAATTTCCGAAGAAAAGGCAGAAAAGATTAAGAACCTTCAAATAAGCGGACTTGATTTGTTTAAATATTCGCAGAGATATTATCCACAAGGCGAGCTTTACTCTAATCTTGTCGGTTTTGTTAATGATGAGAATATAGCTTCAGCAGGTTTAGAGCTTCATTTAGATAATCAAATTAAAGTTTTTAATAAAAGTAATTTAATAAAAAGAGGTGGAGATGGAACTCCTCTCCCGGATAATTCAGCCCCAGGTGATTTTATTTCTGATTACAAAAGTTTAGGCCTAACTATAGATTCAAAATTACAGAAAGCGTCATTCAAAGCATTATCAAGGCAAGTAAGCAAATGGAAAGCAAATAAGGGATTTGCCATGGTTATGGATGTTAATAATGGCCGGATTCTCTCCTTGGTTACAGTCCCTTCGTACGATCCAAATAAATTTTGGCAGCATGATTCTGGACTTTTTAGGGGTTGGTATTCTCAAGATTTATTTGAGCCTGGTTCAACTTTTAAACCTATTAATCTTGCCTTGGCTTTAGAAGAAAAAGTAATCCTGAAAGATGGAGTGGTTGAAGATATTGGAAAAATTACTGTTGGAGGATGGACACTTTCTAATTGGGATAAAAAAGGTAATGGATACATTGACTATCCAAAAGTTTTGCAGGTTTCAAGTAATGTTGGAATGGTAAAAATAATGCAAAATTTAGACCCCACAATTTATTGGGATTGGCTAGAAAATTTAGGTATAAATAAAAATTTAGAGACTGACTTATTTGAATCAACTGCTGGCCAACTAAAGAGAAAAGATTTATTTGTAAATCAATCAATTGAGCCTGCCGTAACTTCTTTTGGTAAAGGTTTTTCAATTTCCCCACTTAAATTGATTCAACTTCATGCGGCTCTAGCAAATGGGGGTTTTGAAGTGACTCCTCATGTAACCTCAACTTTCAAAGAAAGAATTAATCAAAATCCAAAAAAGCAATTTTTTTCTCACGAGGTTTCTAAAACTGTTCTTGAATGGATGGAGAGCGTAGTTGATAAAGGTAGTGGATCTGGAGTAAAAATCGAGGGTTACAGGATAGCGGGGAAAACGGGCACTTCTCAAAAAGCCTTAAATGGTTCCTATACAAGCAAAAAAGTTTGTAGTTTTGTCGCGACCTTACCAGTTAATGATCCAAAATATGCTGTCCTTGTAGTCGTCGATGAGCCATCTAAATCATATGCATATGGTTCAACTGTTGCTGTACCAGTTGCGAAAGAAATTATCGAGAGTTTGATAGTAATTGAAAAAATACCTCCCAAGATTAGAGATCATGGAATGATTGTTAAAAAACCCTAAAATTTTCCAATTTTATAAATATTTAGTGCATTTTCTGATGATTTCATCAGGAATAAAAGCTAGTTTATGTATATATATGATTATCTAGATATGAAATCAATTTTAGAACAATTGTCCTCAATGACCGTTGTTGTTGCTGATACTGGAGATTTAGATTCGATAAAAAAGTTTCAACCAAGGGACGCCACTACCAATCCATCGCTAATACTTGCTGCCGCCAAGAATCCTGATTATGTGAAATTAATTGATAAAGCTTTAGAAAGTTCAGAAAATGCATTGCCCCAAGGATTCTCCGACATTGAATTAATTAAAGAAACTGTTGACCAAGTTTCAGTATTTTTTGGAACAGAAATATTGAAAATTATTTCAGGGCGCGTATCTACAGAAGTTGATGCAAGACTGAGCTTTGACACCGAAGCTACGGTAGAAAAAGCGAGAAAATTGATCAATCTTTATAAAAATTTTGGAATTGAAAAGGAAAGAATTTTGATTAAGATTGCTGCAACTTGGGAGGGAATTAAGGCAGCTGAAATTTTGGAAAAAGAGGGTATTAAGTGCAACTTAACTTTACTTTTTAACTTCTGCCAAGCGGTAACTTGTGCCAATGCAAAGATAACTCTAATTTCTCCGTTCGTTGGCCGTATATTGGATTGGCATAAAGCGAAAACCGGTAAAACTAGTTTTGTTGGTGCTGAAGACCCTGGTGTTATTTCGGTTACGCAAATATACAAGTACTTTAAAGAAAAGGGATTCAAGACAGAAGTAATGGGAGCGAGTTTTAGAAATCTTGATGAAATAAAAGAATTAGCAGGTTGCGATCTTTTGACAATCGCACCAAAATTCCTTGAGGAACTGAAAAAAGAAAAAGGAGAGTTAGTTAGAAAATTAGATGTAAGTACCCAAATAAATAATTCTATTGACTACCAATTTGAAGAAAAAGATTTCAGATTAAGTATGTTAGAAGATCAAATGGCAAGTGAAAAGCTTAGTGAAGGTATCACTGGATTCAGTAAGGCTATAGAAGAATTGGAAGAGCTGCTACTTAAGAGATATTCAGAAATTAAAAATCATAAATTGATTTCTGCTAACTAAATTTAAGTTTGAATTGAAAAAGAATTAAGTTACACTTTTTGTTAAAAGTCTTCTGATAACCCTTTTTGCGATATCTTCATAACTCATTTCTCCTGATAATATTTGGGCAATACGTTTAGGTGCTGTTTTTCTTTTTACACCTAATTGGTATCCAGTTCTGGGAAATCTATAGAATACTTGGGCTATTCTCCTCCCCCAAGCCATTGATTGCCCCCAAATGTTGTTAATTTTTTTCGTATAAAGATTTAAATCATCTATTTTTCCTGATAGGCACTGATCTATGTATTCTGCAGCATAAAAACTGCTAATTAAAGATGGTCTAATGCCTTCAGCTAAAAATGGATCACATAGAGATGCTGCATCGCCAACCGCTAAAACTTTGTCACCATTAATTGAGTGGAAGCCATTCCATATTCTTAGTTTCTTACTAATTGTTTTATGAGGAAAATCATCAAAACCGAAGCTTCTGATTACTTGTTTATTTATAGCCTGATTTTCTAGGAGACCATTATTTATAAAAGTACCTAAACCAATATTTAAGCTTTCGCTTAGGGGAAATGCCCATGCAAAACCATATTTTATAAATCCAAACTCAAATCTAACTGCATCTCTTGGTATTTCACCTAACCCTTTCAATCTTAATGAGATTGTGTTAGCAAATTTCGGTTTTCTTGGCCCTAAATTGAAATAACCCGCCCATTGCGATTGAGACCCATCTGCAATCACAAGAAATTCTGTAATATATTTTATTTTGTTATTGCAAGTAATTTCCCATTTAGCATTTTTTTTTATGATTTTTTCTACTAATAATGGTCTCATTATCTGAGCTCCATTAATCAGGGACTCATCAAGTAATAATTGATCAAGCTTCTCTCTTTTAATAATCCAAAATGGGGATTCGCCAGTCAGATCAGCGGTTACATTATCTTTCGCCTTCCATCTGAATTCAACATTCTTGATTTTTGATTCTATGGAATCTTTTATATCTAAAGGAAGAAATCTTTGCATTGAAGATGCCATCCCGCCTGCACATGGTTTGTAATCTTGGAATTTTTCTTTTTCGATAATTAAAACAGAATATCCTTTCTTTGATAGGTTAAGAGCGGTGGAAGATCCTGATAAACCTGCACCAATTATTGCAACGTCAAATCTTATCAAACTTTTAGAATTTCCTTTTCTTTTTCAGACAATTTAGTTTCTATTAAGGCAATATATTTATCAGTAATTTTCTGAATTTCAGATTGATTATCTCTCGATTCGTCAATAGAAATATGGCCATCTTTTTCTTCTTTTTTTTCTTTATCAACAGCATCTCTTCTGATATTTCTTAAAGCTACTTTCCCTTCCTCTGCATATTTAGAGGCTAATTTACAAAATTCTTTTCTTCTTTCTTCTGTTAAAGGAGGAACATTTATTCTTATTACTTTACCATCATTATTTGGAGTAATACCCAAATCACTCATAGAAATAGATTTTTCTATCGCTTGTAAGCATGAAATATCAAACGGTTGTATTGAAATTGTTTGTGAATCAACAGTGCTTATTGTGGCAAGTGCTTTTATTGGTGTTTCTGCTCCGTAGTATTCAACGCTTACTCTGTCTAGCAATGAAGCATTAGCTCTGCCTGTTCTAATTGTATTAAAGTTTCTTTGTGTAGCTTCAATACTTTTATTCATATTTTCTTGAATTTCTTGTTCTTTCATAATAAAAAATTTAAATAAGCTTTAACTAATTAATGAACCTATAGGATCCCCAGCAACAGCTTTGGAAATGTTCCCTTTTTTGAATATATCAAATACCATGATAGGGATATTGTTATCTTTGCATAGTGCAATTGCAGTACTATCCATTACTGCGATTTCATCGCTAAGAACTTGCTGATAACTTAGAGAGGAATATTTTTTTGCATCTTTAAATTTATTAGGATCACAATTATATACTCCATCAACTTTGGTCGCCTTCATGACAACTTCAGCATTTATCTCCGCTGCTCTCAGAGCCGCTGTAGTGTCAGTTGTGAAAAATGGATTTCCGCATCCACCTCCGAAGACCACAACTCTCCCTTTTTCAAGGTGTCTCATAGCTCTTCTTCTGATATATGGTTCAGCAATTTCCTGCATTTCTATTGCAGTTTGCACCCTGGTTGCAACTCCTACTCTTTCTAAACCATCTTGAAGTGAAATAGCATTCATTACTGTTGCTAGCATCCCAACATAATCAGCTGTCGCTCTATCCATGCCATCTGCAGACCCTTTAAGCCCCCTAAAAATATTCCCGCCCCCAACAACTATTGCAAGTTGCACATTATTATCGACTACTTTTGAAACATCCTCTGCAATTGACTGAACTATAGCAGGATCAATACCATAAGGTTTTTCACCCATTAGTGCTTCACCACTAAGTTTTAAGAGAACTCTTTTGTAAGTCATTCAATAATTGTACTTTTAAGACCTTAGCAAGTAAATGCACCAAATTTATTTTTTGTTCAGATATTGCTTGCGTCTTTAAACATTTCTAAACCTGCCTAAACAAAATATATATAATAATTTACTGCAACTAAAATTCAACACACTTTTGTGCTTTTATTCCTTGTTCCTTAAATGGATGTTTTATTAGTTTCATTTCTGTAACTAGATCCGCGTAATTGATAATTGAATCAGATGCTCCCCTTCCAGTTAAAACAATATGATTTTTTCTATTTTTTAAGCTTTTTAAGAAAGTGATTATTTCTTCGGGTGCAAGATAACCAAGTTTTGTCGCAATATTAATTTCATCAAGAATGATAAGTTTATAAGATTCATTTTGAATGTATTTTTTGGCTAGTTGCCATGCCTCTTGCACTAATTTTTCATCTCTTATTCTGTCTTGTGTTTCCCAAGTAAATCCCTCTCCTAATGAATGCCAAGATATGTTTGAAGACAAGTTTTTAAGAGCTTTTTCTTCTCCAGTGGTCCAGCCTCCTTTGATAAATTGAATTATTGCTACTTTATAACCGTGCCCTATCGTCCTTAAAGCCATACCTAAAGATGCAGTTGTCTTGCCCTTGCCATTTCCAGTGAAAACAATCAATAACCCTTTTTTTGTTTTTCTAATTTGTAGTCTTTCGGCTTGAATATCTTTTCTTTGCTGCATTCTTTTTTTATATGAGCTCTCATCACTATCCGGTGATAATTTACCTCCCATTCCAAGTTTATTTGCTTGATTATCGAGGTTAAATATTTTCTCGGAAGATGAAGGTTTTTCTCGCATATGTCCCTTATTTTTATTTAATTATTATAAATCTTTAAATATTTTTAACTCTTTTAACCTTTAAAAGTGCATTATTTACTGCCTGTTGTTGATCTCTTTTAGTAATCCAGTGGTGATAAGTTTGAGTATGTAAACTAACCGAATGTCCCATCATTCTGGCAGCCACAGTATCAGGTAAATCATAAAAAATTGTTCTTACTGCCCAAGCATGCCTTAGATCATAAGGTTTTATTTGTAAAGAGTAACGCTTAAACTGGTCTGTAATTTTTTTTCCAATATTTTGTAAGGTTGTAATTTTAAGGTCTCTATTAATATTTGGTAGAAGTTCTGGATTGTTACCAAGTTTTGATAATTCGAATTTTTCCACCCATTCAGGATGAAATGGCCAAACTTGATGTTCCCCAGTTTTAGTCGTAGGTAAAACTCTAATAATTTTGTCCCCCAAATTAGTAAGAGAACTTAAATCACAAAAAAATACTTCATGATTCCTTAATCCATATGTAGCCATCAAACCAAAAACAAATTTCCAAGACTTGTTTGGTATCGTCTCCCAAAGTTTCTCTATTAACTCGTCTTTAGGTAGATCCCTAAATCCTGCTTTGTTCAGACCATATCCTCTAGAGTTTAATTTCCAATCTTCTGGTAGTTTAATGTCCAAAAACTTAGCCAAAACACTTAAAGAAGTAGCGCATTGTTTCCTACTTCTTGTACCTTCCTTATAACTTTCAAGTGTTTTTTGAAATATATTTTCTAAATCTTCATTGTCATAATCATTATAAATATGAAGAATTCTTTTTAAATATGGCTTGTAAGAGCTTCTCCAAGTAGTTTTTCTAGTGCTGTTTAGATATTCATTTTTTCTTTCTTTAAAGAAAAATTCCTCAAATTGATTTAATCTATTTGGAAATTCAGAATCATTTTTTATTTCCTTTTTATTAGGGTTACTTATCCAGTTAATCCAATCAAATTGATTTAATTCTAGTTGTAAATTGATTAATTGTAATTTTTTTTTAGCTTCCTCTAATCCAGAAATATCAGCCTTTATTCCAAGAGATATTCTTTGAATTTTAAAGTTGTTTTTATCATCTTTCGAAGGTAGTGAACCTCTAATATTTAACTTCTCTCCCCTTTTCTCAATTTTAAGCTTGCTGCCTTGGGTAGCAAATTTATCATTGACATTATTAATTTCCTGAATTACGTTCATTTATTTATATAATTGACTATATAATGACGTTTTTAAAGTTGATTTTCAATCTACATAAATATTAAATGGATAAAATAGGCGTCTTACTAATGAATTTAGGAGGGCCTGAACGTATTACCGATGTAGGCCCATTCTTATATAATCTTTTTTCTGATCCAGAGATAATCAGGACCCCTTTCCCTGCTTTTCAAAAGCCTTTGGCTTGGTTAATTAGTACGCTAAGGAGTACCACTTCACAACAAGCTTATCTTTCAATAGGCGGCGGATCACCTATCAGAAGGATAACTGAACAACAAGCAAGAGAATTGCAGTCTAAATTAAGAGATAAAGGTTTAAATGCTACTACTTATATCGCTATGAGATATTGGCATCCTTTTACGGAATCAGCCATTGCTGATATGAAAGTAGATGATGTAGATCAAATTGTTGTTTTACCTTTGTATCCACATTTTTCAATAAGTACAAGTGGTTCAAGCTTTAGAGAGTTAAAAAAATTAAGAGATTCTGACAATGATTTTAAGAAAATCCCAATGAGATGTGTAAGAAGTTGGTTCAGTCAACCAGGTTATTTAAAGTCAATGGTCGAATTAATTTCCGAACAAATTTCACGTTGTGAGTCACCTCCGAATGCGCATATATTTTTTACTGCTCATGGAGTTCCAAAGAGTTATGTAGAGGAAGCTGGAGATCCTTATAAGCAACAAATTGAAGATTGTTCCTTATTGATAATAAATGAGCTTGAAAAATATTTAGGGCACAGTAATCCTTACACACTTTCTTATCAAAGTAGAGTTGGCCCTGTTGAATGGTTGAAGCCTTACACTGAAGAAGTGTTAGCTGATCTTGGAAAGTCAAAGGTTAATGATCTCATTGTTGTTCCCATAAGTTTCGTTGGAGAGCATATTGAAACATTGCAAGAAATTGATATTGAATATAAAGAAATTGCTGAAAAAGCTGGTATTAAAAACTTTCGAAGAGTAAAGGCTCTAAATACTCATCCTACTTTTATTGATGGTCTTAGTGATTTAGTGATTTCTTGCTTGGAAGGGCCTTTAATTGATATAGAGGAGGCATCTCAGTTACCTGAAAAAGTTAAACTTTATCCCCAAGAGAAATGGCAATGGGGTTGGAATAATAGTTCAGAGGTGTGGAATGGGAGGGTTGCTATGATTGTTTTTCTGATACTTTTTGTTGAACTTATTTTAGGCTCGGGACCTTTACATAGGCTAGGAATTTTATAGTTAACAATTTTATTTATTTTTTAAATTTGAATTTTTTTTAAAGATTTTTCAAATACTTTTCTGACATTACATTTCTAAATGAGGCAAAAGTATTTAATTAAGTTTACTATTTATATTAAATATTGAATTTCTTTAGTGACTCTTACTTCGAGATCCTTGTCAAAGGATAGTTCAAAAAATGAAAATCCAGTTTGGATAAGTGGTGCAGATGCACTAATGGATTCTCTAAAAATTCACGGTGTAAAGGTCATATTTGGATATCCTGGAGGAGCCATACTTCCAATATATGATGCGGTTCATAAGGCAGAACAAGATGGTTGGTTAAAGCATTATATGGTTAGACATGAACAAGGAGGTTCTCATGCGGCTGATGGATATGCTAGATCTACTGGTGAGGTAGGAGTATGTTTTGGGACCTCAGGTCCAGGTGCAACAAATTTGGTAACTGGAATTGCAACTGCTCAAATGGATTCAGTTCCTCTAGTAGTAGTTACAGGTCAAGTTCCAAGACCTGCTATTGGTACAGATGCTTTTCAAGAAACTGATATTTTTGGTATTACTTTACCAATAGTTAAACATTCATGGGTAATAAGAGATCCTTCAGACATCGCGAAAGTAGTTTCAGAAGCTTTTTTTATAAGCTCTTCTGGAAGACCTGGCCCTGTTTTAATTGATATACCCAAGGATGTAGGTCAAGAATTCTTTCATTACCAAAGAGTTTTGCCTGGTGAGATTATTCCTAAGGGATTCAAAAGAAATGGAGATATTAATGATTGTGATATTAAGAAAGCTATTAAATTAATAGAAAAGTCTGAAAGACCTCTCCTCTACGTAGGAGGTGGGGCAATATCTTCAGGAGCTCATGATGAAATAAGAACTTTGGCGAAGAATTACCAAATACCAGTTACTACGACCTTAATGGGGAAAGGTGCTTTTGATGAAAAAGATAATTTATCTGTTGGGATGTTAGGAATGCACGGAACTGCTTACGCAAACTTTGCAGTCACGGAATGTGATCTTTTAATAGCTATTGGAGCAAGATTTGATGATAGGGTGACTGGGAAATTAGATACTTTTGCACCTAATGCAAAGGTTATTCATGTAGATATTGACCCAGCAGAAGTCAATAAAAATAGACGTGTAGATGTTGCAATAGTCTCTGATGTTTCAAAAGCTGTTCGCAAAATTAATGAAAATTTTATTGATAACAAATTTTCTTCTCGGACGAAGAATTGGTTAGAAAAAATTGATTTTTGGAAAAATAAACATCCTTTATATGCCCCACCGGAAGAAGGCGAAATTTATCCTCAAGAAGTTCTTTTGAAAGTTAGGGAACTTACCCCAGAAGCTTATGTTACTACTGATGTAGGTCAACATCAGATGTGGGCGGCTCAATATCTTAGGAATTCTCCAAGAAAATGGATTAGTAGTGCAGGATTAGGAACTATGGGTTTTGGATTGCCAGCAGCAATTGGAGTGAAGGCGGCCTTACCTAATTCAGATGTAATTTGCATAGCAGGAGATGCAAGCGTCTTAATGAATATTCAAGAATTAGGAACTTTATCTCAATATGGTTTAAAGGTTAAATTGATAATCATAAATAATCGCTGGCAAGGGATGGTAAGACAATGGCAGGAAAGTTTTTACAATGAAAGGTATTCCTCCTCTGATATGAGTTGCGGAGAACCTGATTTTGTAAAACTTGCTGAGTCTTTTGGAGTAAAAGGGTACTTAATAACAGATAGAGATCAATTACAGAACGAATTACAACATGCGCTAGATTATGATGGCCCAGCCTTGATTAATATTCTTGTCAGGAGGGGTGAAAATTGCTACCCAATGGTACCACCGGGAAAAAGTAACGCTCAAATGGTTGGATATGTTAATTGTGAAGAATAATTCTTTATAATTAATTCATTACAAACGTAAACTTTCTAAGTAAAATTAAAATTTAAATATTTCTGACTTGAAAAAATTATCAAAAATATTAATAATTTTATGTTTGATTGTTTTAAATCCTCTAGTGGTTAACTCGGCTGAAATTCTTCAAATCAAAAGTTCAAATATTGTTTTGGTGGGCGATCAAAATAGGAATCTAACAATAAGGTTATTTTGTGTAGATGTAAATGAAAATGATGAGCTTGAAGCCTCTAACATACTTAAGAATGAATTTCCAAGAGGAAGCAAGGTTAAAATAAAACCTTTTGGATTCAAAAATGATGTTTTGTTAGCCAAAGTTTTTGATATTAAAGGTACTAAGGAAATGACCGATTTATTAGTTGCTAAGGCATTAACAAACGCAAATTGTCCAAATTAAGTATCTCTATGAGCAAATAAAATTCCATTGTCTTGAGAATGTTTTGCTCTTTCTCCAGGAATTAAATTCATTTTTTAATTCATATGTGCATAAATTTGAGATGTCGATATTTTTATTAGGAATACTCTCTTTCAAAAGTTGCAAATGGGCATATCTTTTAAGATCTAGTTGATTTAATGTTTTCTCTTTAAAGGTATTTAAATCATTGTTACTTGAATTGATTGGTAATGCTTTTATTTCAGCCATTCTACAAAATTCTTTGTACGTCTTTGTATCAACTAGATAATGTTTCTTCGATATCGCTGGCCCTATTGCCACCAGTAAGTTTTCTCTAGAAGTCCCTAAATTATCGAAAATTTTAACCAAATTTTTTATTATTTTTTTTTCTAAGCCTTTTCTTCCACAATGCAAGGCTGCTACCTTTCTTGTCCTTTTATCTGCAAAAAATATTGGCATGCAATCAGCTGTGTAAACCCACAAGTTTTGATTGCAATTATCACTAACAAGGCCATCTGCATCAACCTTACTCCCTTTTGGGGAATGTGATCCAAAGACTATCACATTACTGTGAATTTGATTGGAAAAACAATTTATGCAATTTTTATTAAAGTGATTTCCTAATAGTTGAAGAAATTTCTCAGAGCTTGACTTCGTAAAGTATGCATGTGGGAATTCATATTGACAAAGAATAGGAGATGCATAGTACTCAAATTTTATGTTTTGAATAAAAATTTCAGTTTTTGAGAAATATATTTCTTTGTAAGGAATAGTTCCAGCTTCCAATCTAAATTTATGAAATTAATTCAATATCTCTTAAGATCCAGAATCCTGCAAATTTTTCGATGTATGGCGTTGACTGTATCGAAATAAATTGATATCCAAAAGAATTTTTTTTATTTTCTAAAAACTTTGTTCTTAAAATATCTGCATCTTTTTCTGGCAAATCTGTTACTAGCCACTTATCATTTTCTGAAGCTTCAAGTATGAGTTGGTTCTTATCAATAGTTAATTTAATAGGTTCTAAACAACTGAACCACGCAGAAAGCGCTAGAGATCTATCTTTGCTAAAAAGTCGTAATCCCGGAACTAATTCACTACTATTTATTGTTTGTTGAATTGGAAAAATATCTCCAAATTCAATAGGCCAATTTTGTGCAGATTTTAATTCCCCAATAGATATTTCTGAGATAGTTAAAGCATCACCTCTAACTGCTTCTGGTAAAGGTTTAGGTGGGTTTTCCATTGTAGAAGTAAAAGTAGGAGCTAGTACACCTCTTACATAACCTTTTTCCTTTGGATAAATCTCTTTTTCGAGAAATTCGATTCTATCGAACAAATTATATGTTCTTCTACTCACAAGAGCCTCAATTTTGATTGCTTCCAAGGACTTCTTTATGATGGATTTCATTGATGATCTCCAGAACCGAACGATTGAGGGCTTCGCCCACCCTTCTTTTTTTGCATCATTAAGTGCTTCATTAAGTGCATTTGTGAGCCATATCGAATTAACTTCATTGGCAGGGCATTTTTTATTCCAAAGAAAAATATCTTCTGTCTTAAAACTTTTTGTAGAGCAAATAATTAACTCCCATCTTTTTTTTCCGTTTGATTCAACAATTGGTCTTGAATAAAAGTCTAATTCCCAATCTGAAATTTTTAATTCTAGACTCGGGTCGGTTTTTTTATTGATATTCATTTCTCTTGTTCTTTTTTGTCGAAGAGTGTTTTAGTTTTTAGTGCTCTTTCTGCCGCTTCTTTCATAACTTTTTCTTTATCAATAATTAATTCTCCTGCAGAGTTCTCTAAAAGTGCTGTATTTAAACCAATACGCCCTTTTTCAAGATCGATTTCTGAAATTATAGCTTTTATAGTTTCTCCTTCTCTAAAAATTTCTCGCAAAGTACGAATCGATCCATTTGTTATTGAGGATTGATGAAGAAGTCCACTAGCTCCTCCTAAATCAACAAAAAAGCCATATTGTTTTACCGCTAAAACTTCTCCTTCAATTAATTGACCCAATTTTAAACTTGTAAGTTTAGAGACTAACAATGCCTTTTTTTCAGAGAGAACTAATTTCCTAGATTCTGGATTCACCTCTAGAAAAGCTACTTTTAAATTTTTACCAACAAAAGATTGATGATCTTGTCCATCTTCAAGTTGGGATCTTGGGATGAATCCTCTTAATCCATCTACATCGCACGTTAGCCCACCTCTATTATATCCATTAATTTGGACGTCAATTAATTCTCCATTTTTTGCAAAACTTGAAACTTTCTCCCAACTTTGCCTAAGAATTAATGCTCGCGCACTTACTGTTACCATCCCATCAGCATTTTGTTCTTTGATAACCAAAACTTCCATTTCAAGGCCTATAGAATATTTTTCCTTGAAATTTGTTATGACACCCAATCCACATTCTTTTTTTGGCATAAAACCTGGGGCTTTTCCTCCAATGTCAACGTATAGACCATCACTTTCAATTGCTATAACTTTCCCTGAAATCGTCTCTCCAGTTGCACCAATTGGCTCATTTGCATTTAAAGCCTCCAGAAAGGCACTCTCATCAAAATCGAATTCATCAACTGTTCTTTCTAATTGGAAATTTGTGTTTTGTTCCGAAAAATTAAAAGGTCTTTTTAAATCTTGCTGAGAACTATCTAAAAATTTAAGGTTTTCATTGTCGTTTTCACTTTCTATTGATGATTTACCTTTGATTATTTGAGGTTTAATTGCGATATTTTGGTCTCTAATTTCTTCTTGAAAATTGGGGCCTTCATTCTGTATCTTTTGAGTATCTTTCTTGCTAATGTGAAGAACCTGAAGAGGTTTCTTTAAATCTTTTTTATTGCCCTTTGGCTGGTTATTATTTTGGGCATTTTTATCACTGACTCTCATCGTAGGTAAAATAAGAATAATTTATTATTAACATACTCTAAATGTTAGTACTCAAAACTAAAATTAATGAACTTTAAACCAATACCTAATAAATTTGAATATTTAAATTGGCCAGAAATTGAGAGTATTTCAAAAGATAAAAGATCAACAGTGATTTGGCCATTCGGTGCAGTTGAGCAACATGGACCTCATTTGCCTCTCGCTACAGATAGTATTTTTGTTGAAGAAATCATTTGCGAAGTTTTTAAATTAATCTCTCCCGATATTCCATTAAAAAAACTTCCAACTCAATATTTTGGGTTTTCTCCAGAACATAAGGGTTTCTCTGGGACAATTTCCCTTTCCTCAAATTTAATAACCTCAATGATTAAAGAAGTTGGAGGTCAATTATCTGATATGGGTTTTAAAAGACTGATATTGATTAATGGACATGGAGGTCAAATCTCACTACTAAATACAGCGGCAAGAGAACTAAGAAGTTTTGCCCCTAGGATGGCAGTTTTTCCTTGTTTTATGTGGAGTGGTGTTACTGGATTAAGTAAATTGTTATCAAAAACTGAAATCGAGCATGGGCTACATGCTTCTTTAGCTGAAACAAGCTTGATGCTTGCTTTAAAACCAGAATTAGTGGGTGATGAACGTCCATATGAGGGTATTAAAGGACAAATTCCAGATGGTTGGAGTCTAGAGGGAAATGCTCCAACTGCTTGGCTTACTGAAGACTTGAGTAGATCTGGGGTTATTGGGGATAGCAGAGACGCAAATGAGTCCTTAGGAAAAGATATAAAAGAATTATTGATTAATCATTGGTACAAATTGATCATGAATATGATGCAATCTGATTGGCCAAATTAAAATTCAAATAAAGTTAATGAAAAAAGTGAGCTTTAACAATTGAAACTATTTTCATGATATCTAAATAAAATCATTATAATCGTGTAATATTCATGCATAATGAGCAAAAGATTACTGACATGCAAACTCTAGAATCAAATAAAAACGCAACTAAAGAACAATTTAGTGAAGAAAATTCTTTGAACTTACCTGACTTTACAACTGATTCTTATAAGGATGCATATAGCAGAATAAATGCAATTGTTATAGAGGGAGAGCAAGAGGCTCATGATAATTACATTTCAATAGCAACCCTAATACCAAATGAGTTAGAAGAGTTAACTAAATTGGCAAAAATGGAGCTGAAACATAAAAGAGGTTTTACTGCGTGTGGAAGAAATTTAGGAGTGGAAGCTGATATGTTATTTGCTAAAAAGTTCTTTTCTAAATTACACGGTAATTTTCAAATAGCTTTAGAAAAAGGAAATTTGACAACATGTCTATTAATTCAAGCTATTTTAATTGAAGCATTTGCTATCTCCGCATATCACGTTTACATAAGAGTTGCAGATCCTTTCGCAAAAAAAATAACACAGGGAGTGGTTAAAGATGAGTATCTCCATTTAAATTATGGTCAAGAATGGCTTAAAGAGAATTTATCTACTTGTAAAGAGGAATTGATGGAAGCTAATAAAGTCAACTTACCTTTGATTAAAAAGATGTTAGATGAAGTAGCAGAAGATGCATCAGTCTTAGCTATGGATAGAGAAGAATTAATGGAAGAATTTATGATTGCTTATCAAGACACTCTTGTAGAAATTGGTCTTGATAATAGAGAAATTGCCAGAATGGCTATGGCTGCAATTGTTTAATTTTATTCTTTTTAATTAAGCTTTTTAATAATTAATCATTTCTAATTAAGTAGGTATCACTGTGCTATTGTTCATAACATTGTATAGAAACCATTTATAAATTTTAAATGTTTGGGTTAATAGGCCACTCAACTAGCTTTGAAGATGCAAAAAGGAAAGCTTCATTACTAGGCTTTGATCATATTGCAGATGGTGACCTTGATGTTTGGTGTACAGCTCCTCCTCAGTTAGTTGAAAATGTAGAAGTTAAGAGTGCTACTGGAATATGTATTGAAGGGTCTTATATCGATTCTTGCTTTGTACCTGAAATGCTTTCTAGGTTTAAGACGGCAAGAAGAAAAGTATTAAATGCTATGGAACTAGCTCAGAAAAAAGGAATTAATATTACAGCTTTGGGGGGATTTACTTCTATTATTTTTGAGAATTTTAATCTGCTTCAGCATAAACAAATTAGAAATACTTCGTTGGAATGGGAAAGATTTACTACTGGTAACACTCATACCGCTTGGGTTATTTGTAGGCAACTAGAAATAAATGCTCCACGTATTGGGATAGATCTTAAAACTGCAACCGTTGCTGTAATTGGTGCTACAGGAGATATTGGGAGTGCTGTTTGTAGATGGCTTATAAATAAAACCGGTATTTCAGAACTTCTTATGGTAGCCAGACAACAAGAACCACTAGTCTTATTACAAAGAGAATTAGATGGCGGTAATATAAAAACTTTGGATGAGGCATTGCCTCAAGCTGATATTGTGGTTTGGGTTGCAAGTATGCCTAAAACTATTGAAATTAATACTGCTAAATTAAAAAAACCATGTTTAATGATTGACGGTGGATACCCCAAAAATCTTGATGAGAAATTTCAGGGTGAAAATATTTATGTTTTAAAAGGAGGGATAGTAGAGTTTTTTAATGATATTGGCTGGAATATGATGGAACTTGCAGAAATGCAAAACCCTCAGAGAGAGATGTTTGCTTGCTTTGCAGAAGCTATGATTTTAGAATTTGAAAAATGTCATACCAACTTTAGTTGGGGAAGAAATAATATTTCTCTTGAAAAAATGGAATTTATTGGAGCAGCTTCTTTAAAACATGGTTTTTCTGCGATTGGACTTGATAAGCACCATAAAGTATTAACTGTCTAAGATTATGGCTAAACGTTACCTCCTCGATTTTGAAAAGCCTCTTGTTGAACTTGAGAAGCAGATTGAGCAAATTAAAGAATTAGCTCGAGATTCAGAAGTGGATGTTAGTCAACAACTTCTGCAGCTTGAAACCTTAGCGGCTAGGAGAAGAGAAGAGATATTTAAATCACTTACACCTGCGCAAAAGATTCAGGTTGCTAGGCATCCTCAAAGACCTAGTACTTTGGACTTTATTCAAATGTTTTGCGATGACTGGATCGAATTGCATGGAGACAGGAATGGAGATGATGACATGGCACTAATTGGAGGAATAGGTTCGATAAATAATCGACCAGTGCTGATGTTAGGGCATCAGAAAGGAAGAGATACTAAAGAAAATGTAGTAAGAAACTTTGGAATGGCCAAGCCAGGAGGTTACAGAAAAGCTCTTAGATTAATGCAGCATGCTGATAGATTTTCCTTGCCAATTCTTACATTCATTGACACTCCAGGCGCCTATGCCGGCTTGACCGCTGAAGAGCAAGGACAAGGAGAAGCGATAGCAAGAAACTTGAGGGAGATGTTTGGTTTAAAAGTTCCTATAATAGCTACTGTCATTGGAGAAGGTGGTTCTGGAGGTGCACTGGGAATAGGCGTCGCTGATAGGTTACTAATGTTCGAACACAGTGTTTATACAGTTGCCAGCCCAGAAGCATGCGCATCAATCTTGTGGAGAGACGCTGCAAAAGCACCAGAAGCAGCATCAGCACTTAAAATTACAGGTAAAGATTTACTTAAATTGGGGATAATAGATGAAGTATTACCAGAACCTTCTGGGGGGAATAATTGGGCACCTTTAGATGCTGGTAATACACTAAAAGAGGCTATTGAGAAGCATCTTAATGCTTTACTGCAAATGACTAAAGATGAACTAATTGAGGAAAGATATAAAAAGTTTAGGGTTTTAGGTAAATTTATCGAAGCAAATAATATTGAAGAGATTTATAGTGAAATCCCCCAAAAAACTGAATAAATTGAAACTAGCTTTTATAACAGGTGCTACAAAAGGTATTGGTAGATCTACCGCAATTACTTTTGCTAATGCTGGTTGGGATTTAATTTTACTTTCCAGGAACTTGCATTTAATGGAGAAACTAAAGAGTGAATTATTGACTACTAAATCAAAAATTAGCCTTGTTAAATGTGATTTATCTAATCCTCTAGAAATAGAACATTGTGTTAAAAGAGCAATAGATAAATTTGGATGCCCTTCAGTCTTGATAAATAACGCCGGGTGCGCATTTAATGGTCCTTTAGTTGAAATGGATTTAAAGCAATGGGAACAAATTATTCAAATAAACCTCACAAGTGTTTTTCAAATTTGCAGCTCAGTCGTTCCTCAAATGAGAAAAAAGGGTGGTTTAGTTATAAATGTTAGTAGCCATGCGTCCTATAATGTATTCCCTCAATGGGGAGCGTATTGTGTTTCAAAATCTGCACTAACTATGTTTACAAAATGCTTGAGGGAGGAGGAGAGATCTAATTCAATTAAAGCATGCACAATAACTTTAGGTTCAGTTAATACACCTCTTTGGGACTCTGAATCAATCAACTCTGATTTTGATAGAACTTCTATGCTCTCCTCAAGCCAGGTATCAGATACTATTCTTTATATGGCACAACAACCTGAATCGCAATTAATTGAAGATTTAATTTTGATGCCTTCTGGAGGGGCTTTTTAAAAATTCTTTTTCTCTTTTTAATCTTTAAAAGGTGATTTTTTTTAGAGCTATTTGAACCCGATTGAACAAGAGAATGTGATATAGTGTATAAGCAATTAAGCTTTTGGAAGATACAGTTAATTAAGTTGCATACAATTTTCTGTTTAAAATTTTATGACCTCTACTTTACCCAACGATAATATTAGAAACTTTGATGACCAGATTACTAATAAACTAATCTCTGAAATTATCAGAGACAGAATAAAGAATGCCGGGACAAGATTTAGTGCAAACGATAACATTTCAGATTTTATAAATCCTGGAGAATTAGAAATTCTGGAAAAGGAAGTTGCATCAAGAGTTAAAGACTTACTTAAATCCTTAGTAATAGATGTTGAAAATGATCATAATACTCAAGAGACGGCTGAAAGAGTCTCAAAGATGTATTTAAATGAAGTTTTTAAAGGGAGATATCATGAACAACCTAAAGTTACAAGTTTCCCAAATGATAAGAATCTTGACGAGATTTACACTGTAGGCCCTATTTCTGTAAGATCTGCATGTTCACATCATTTGGTCCCAATTTTGGGAGAGTGTTGGATAGGTATTAAACCTGGGAATAAAGTTATAGGGCTTTCTAAATTTGCTAGAGTAGCTGATTGGGTTTTTTCAAGACCTCATATTCAAGAAGAAGCTGTAATGATACTTGCAGATGAAATTGAAAAATTATGTGAGCCTAAAGGTTTAGGCATTATTGTAAAGGCCCAACATTATTGTATGAAATGGAGGGGAGTTAAAGAACCAAATACAAGTATGATTAATTCTGTCGTAAGAGGAGATTTTAGACATGATTTAAGTTTAAAACAAGAATTTTTTGAGCTTGTAAAACAGCAATCTTCTACTAATAATTACTAATTATTATTAATAAACTTAATTAGAACCTCTGTTTTTTTTATATCTTTTAACCCAGGAGATATTTCGATACTGCTTGAAATGTCCAGTCCATCTGGTTTGATTTCAGTTAAAATTTCATCAATCCATTCAATTGATATTCCACCTGCTAACCACCAAGGTTTGGTAAATTGCAGATTATTTAGATAAATAGACTTTATTTTTTGTCCTGAACCTCCATAAGTTTCTTTATTCCAAGAATCAAGTAGTATCGCATCTACAACGTCTTCAAAAGGTTTTATTTTATCAAAGTCTTTTTCCGTTTTTATTCTGAAAGCCTTCCATATACCAACATTTGGAATTTTTTCTCTTATTTTTTTGCAGTAATCAATATCCTCATCTCCATGTAATTGAATGATAGTTTCACTTGGATTGCCTAAGAAATTTTTAATAATTAAATCTATCGGACAGTTCTTTACAACAGATACCCTTTCGATTGTTGGGTACAAACTTTCTAAGCTTTTAAAAATCTTTTTCTTAATTTCAGCTGATATATATCTTGGAGACTCCTCAACCGAAATAATGCCGATAGCATTCACTCCTAATTTAGCTACTTCAAGAGCTTGCTCTTCGGATGTTAGTCCACAAATTTTAACTAAAGTATTAGTCTTGGGCATATCACTATACTGTATGTAAGATTAATATTATTGCTAAATATAGCGGAGATTATTTTTGAGAAGTTGGCAAATTTTTAAAATATGGGGAATTCCCTTCAAAATTCATACTTATTGGTTTGCAATTCTTTTTTTATTCTCATGGACTATAAGTAATCAGGTTTATTTAACCTCAGGTGATATCTACAATACTAAAGAAGCTTGGATTATAGGATTTTTAACTTCTTTTTTCTTGTTATCTTCAATTATTTCTCATGAGGTTTTACATACCTTTGTTTCCCTTAATCAGGGCGTAAAAATAAAAAAAATTACTTTTTATTTTCTTGGAGCAATTCTACAAATAGATGAGTATTGCCAAACTGCTTTAGGTAATATAAAAATTGCAATTGTTAGACCTTTGTTATGTTTTGCCACAGCATCTATTCTACTTTTAATTAGTAATTACAGTGAATCTCAAGAATTAATAGTCATTAATATAATTTCTAGAGTAGGTATATTAAATTTATGCTTAGGACTCTTAAATTTGATTCCAATTGGTTCATTAGATGGAGGAAACTTATTAAAAAGTATTATTTGGCATTTCTCAGGGAGTAAAAACAAAGGTAGGAATTTCCTCAACAAAGTAAATTTATCTTTGTCTTTTTTAGTTCTGATATTTGGAATAATTTGTTTATTTAGATTTAATTTTTACTATGGATTTATTCTTTCTTTTTTAGGACTATTTGGAGTTAATTCTTCAAAGTCAGAAAGTCAATTTTTTAAAATTGAAAAAATAATTAAATTTAGCAAAGTTTCTGACCTTAAATTAAAGCCATTGAGAAAAGTTGAATTCGATTCTAATTTATCAGAATTTAATACATTAATAAAAAATAAAAAGGATGCAGCAGATAAATATTTTTTTGTTGCAAATAATGGTAGATGGACAGGTTTTGTCGATGAGAGTATTTTAAAAACTGTCAGCATAAAAAAATGGGAGAGGAACTTTGTTGGAGACTTTCAGAAACCAGTCAATAGTTTTGCAGGTGTATATGTTAATGACAAATTATGGAAAACTATAGAAAGACTTGAAGAAACAAGTGAAGGTTTTTTATTGGTTCTCAATGCTGCAGATATCCCTTTGGGGATAATTGATAGGTTTAAAATAGGACAATTTGTATTTAATAAATTAGGTTTTAATTTGCCTTTGGAGATTGTCAACAAATTAAATTATAAAAATCAGTATCCTTTGGGAATTGAATTACCAAGAATAGTTAATTCAATGAAGCAGAAAGGAGATCTTTAAGAATTAGTGTTATGAAAATTTTCCAATATTTTTATTATCTATAGCAATATTTTTGAACTTTATATTTGATTTATTTTCTAAGAATGAATTTCTTAAATGATCAATTATTTCATCATTTGTGAGATCTAGATTTACTTTAGGTGGAGCTTCTTCTTTAAATAATTTGAACCACAAATCTTTTGAAGGATTTGTTTGAATCTCTCCATGCTGAAGGAATGCACCTTTTTTCCGATATTGTGCACTTCCTATTCTCTTGAACCCATCCTGGTCAACTAAATCAGAGATTAATGAAGTCCCAAAACAATTAGTTTTTATGAGTGATTTTCGTGACTTGCCATTTTGCAACTTTAGACCTAATTCTCTAAAACTTTTAATTAACCATTGGTTAACCATTTCATAACTTAGGATTTTATAGTGAGCTTTTTTAAATGTTAATGCATATGTTATGCCCCCTGAATGCAAAACAGCTCCCCCTCCAGATGGACGTCTTACAATATTAATTTCCTTATTAAAGGATAATTTTTCCCAATGAGAAGGAATTTCCTTTTGATGATAGCCAATTGAAAGCCAATCTCCATTCCAATAGTAGAACCTCAATGTGAAAATTATTTCAGGATTAGAAATTGTCTGATCTAAAGAATTTAAATCTAAAGCCATTTGATCAAATCCAGTTAAATTATTTGTGGAAAAAATTAAAGCTTGATTTTCTATTCCCAAAATTAACTTTGCAGGTCTATTTATAATAATTTTCAATAAATTTTTTCTTTCAATTTATTAATTACGTAACATCATTTTGTAATAGTGTGTCAAATATCCTCTTTTGGGTAGAGAATATAAGAAATAATTTTTTTTACCATGGAGCCAACTCAAACAATAAATTTAATTGCATTAAGCCTCATAGTAGTTATGCATGCTGGAGTATTAGCACTTAGGCTAGGAATTAGTTTAGGTAGAAACTAAACTCTATTAGAAAATTTATATTTTTAAGGTAATAATATAACTAAGACTGAATTGATTTTTTCAGTAAAAATACTAAAAGCTAAATTTGTCAAAATCCTTTCATAAAAATAGTAATTTTTACAAAAAATATCTAGGTGCTGGATATGAAATAAAGCGAAAGAAACAGGAAGTTTTTGTATCTTTGGTTTTTCTAATTATAAAAATTTCCTTTTCGCTTTTAGCAATAATAAGCTTGATTAAACTTGGCTATAGTTCCAAAGTTAGATTAACCCGAGTAAGAGAAATTCAAGACGCATTTTTATACGAACAATATAGATTCAACGTTTTGACAAGTAGGTTTGATGACTTATTATCTTCTGAAGGTGAGCAAAGATTTATGAAGGATCAGGATCAAATGATTTCTAGGGACATTATCAGAGTAATATGGCGTTGATAAGGATGATCTGTAATCATCTTACTTATCATTTTTCTATTAACTTTTTTGCTAGTGAATAAGAACATTAAAGGTTTAGTCCTAATAACAGGAACTACATCCGGAGTTGGATTGAATACTCTAAAGCCTCTTTTGAGATTTGGATGGGAGGTTATAGCTGTTAATCGCTCAAATAAAAGAGCTATAACAATAGCAGAGGAATTATTGACAAAAGACGAAATTGAAAATGTTCATTTTATAGAAATAGATCTTTCTAACTTAGATGATGTAAGAAAAGGGTGTGATGAAATATTAGAAAGCTTTAAAAAGCCAATCAATTCACTTATTTGTAATGCAGCAGTTTATAAACCAAGATTAAAGAGGCCTGAAAGATCTCCTCAGGGTTATGAAAACTCCATGGCAGTAAATCATTTTGGGCATTTTCTTATGATAAAACTGCTTATGGAAAACATTTTATCTTCAGAAAGGGAAATTGTCCTAAATGGCAAATCTACTTTATTCAAGCCAAGAATTACAGTATTAGGAACTGTTACGGCTAATTATTCAGAACTTGGAGGGAGGATACCCATCCCTGCTCCAGCTGACCTAGGAGATTTATCAGGATTTAAAAATGGTTTTTTATCTCCTATAAGTATGGCGAATGGAAAGAAATTTAAACCTGGTAAGGCTTATAAGGATAGTAAACTGTGCAATATGGTTACCGTTCAGGAATTATCAAAAAGATATCCTCCAGAGAAAATTATTGTTAATTCTCTATATCCTGGATGTGTTGCCGAAACTAAACTTTTTAGAGATACACCTTGGATATTTAGATTTCTTTTCCCAATATTTCAAAAATTCATAACAAGAGGATATGTGTCTCAAAGATTGGCTGGAGAGAGGGTCGCTCAGGTTGCAACCTATAAAGAATATGCTAAACCATCAGTCCATTGGAGTTGGGGAAATCGTCAAAAAACTGGCAGAAAAGCTTTTTCTCAAAAGTTATCAAAAAGAATAATTGATAGGAAGACATCTCAAGACACTTATGATCTATCAGAAAAGTTGGTTGGATTACATTAATTAAGACTAATCAAATCCCAATAAATCAAAAATTTCTCTATCTTTAAGTGGATTACCATCTAAAGGTTCTACATTTTCAAGCATATTTTTGGCAAGAGATAAATATTCATTTTGAACTTCAATTACGTCTTCAGTTGGTTCCATTTCAAAAATGGTACATTTTTTAAGTCTTGATCTTCTAATAGCATCTACATCTTTAAAGTGTGCCATAGTTTTTAACCCCGTTTTCTCATTAAACTTATCTATTTGATCTGTATCTTTTGATCTATTAGCAACCACTCCACCTAACCTGACTTTATAATTTTTTGCTTTTGCTTTAATTGCCGAAACAATTCTATTCATTGCGAAGATAGAATCAAAGTCATTAGCAGTAACAATTAGACAGTAATTAGCATGCTGCAAGGGAGCTGCAAAGCCACCGCAAACAACGTCTCCTAATACATCAAAAATAACAACATCTGTATCTTCTAGTAGGTGATGTTCTTTTAAAAGCTTAACTGTTTGTCCAGTTACGTATCCTCCGCAGCCCGTGCCAGCGGGAGGACCTCCACTCTCTACGCACATTACTCCATTAAAACCTTCAAACATAAAATCGTTAGGTCTCAATTCCTCGCTATGAAAATCCACCTCTTCAAGAATATCGATTACTGTAGGAACCATTTTGTGAGTCAAAGTAAAGGTGCTATCGTGTTTTGGATCACATCCTATTTGTAAAACCTTTTTTCCTAATTTTGAGAATGCTGCAGAAAGGTTTGAAGATGTAGTTGATTTACCGATACCTCCCTTGCCATACACGGCTATAACTAAAGCCCCCTCTTCAATATTTATATTGGGATCTTGTTTTACTTGAACACTCCCTTCCCCGTCAAGAGGTTTATTTATAGTACTTGTCATTTAAAGCCTAAATACACTTGTTATTTATATTCTTGCAGTGTGAATGCCATATGTAATATTTTTCTAAACAAATGTTTATGTATATTTATTAAATATACATAGCATGTTCTTATAACTAGATATTTCCAGCTAATTAATTATACTTTAAGTGAAAATACTCATCCATTAAATGTGTTTTATGGGTAAGAGTTAGCTAAAAAATGCTTTTGCATCGTACAGGGTTTCGTCACTAATTTCTGGTATACCTTTTGAGGCAGCATATTTCTCTGTATTAGTTTTGACTTTACCTCTAACAAAAAATGGAACCTTTGTTAATTCAGCTCTCCCAGATTCAGTCCAGATAATTTCACCTTTTTGGTTGTATGCTTTGTTTCCCGAATTTATATCATTTTTGGTCTTTGTGGCGGTATGACCTAGATGACTTTGATGACCATCAATAAATTCAAAATCATGTTTAAACATATCAATAAGATGTTCTTCTAATCCCATCATTAGAGGATGTACCCAATCATCAAAAATTACATTTGCTCCTTCCCACCCCATGTGTGGACTATATCTAGCTGGAACATCTTGAACGTGCATTGGCGTACTGATTACTGAGCATGGAATGCCAAGTCTTTTAGCACTATGTCTTTCCATTTGTGTACCTAAAACTAATTCAGGTGAGGCTTTTTTTATCGCATCTTCAACTTCGAGATAATTGTTGGTAATCAGAGCCTCTATGTTTAGATCTTTTGCGGTAGCTCTTACTTGTCTTGCCATCTCTCTGCTGTAGGTTCCAAGACCAACCACCTCAAAGCCTAATTCCTCTTGAGCGATTTTGGCCGCTGCAATTGCATGTGTTCCATCTCCAAATATAAAAACTCTTTTGCCTGTTAAATAATTAGAGTCGACTGATTTTGAATACCAAGGAAGTTTGGATTTGTGTTCTAATTCCTCTTTATTAGTTAAAGGAAGGTCTAATTTGTTATGAACTTCCTTTATAAAATCAATTGTATTTTTTATTCCAATTGGGATAGTTTTTGTATATTCCATTCCAAAATTCCTTTTAAGCCAATCACAGGATGTTTCAGCTATTTCCTGATAGAGGCAAATATTAATATCTGCCTCTATCAGTCTTTCAATATCATCTGGGCTGGCGCCTAAAGGTGCAACTACATTTGTATCTATGCCTTGTTCTGAAAGTATGCGTTGGATTTCGATAACATCATCTCTACACCTAAATCCTAGTAAAGAAGGGCCAAGTATATTCACTTTTGGTCTTCGCCCTAATCCTTTCCATCTTTGAGGGCTTATCTTTTCTTCAGGAATTACCTTTTCTTTTAAAAGAGTTCTTATTAACTGATAAAAGGTTTCTGAAGCTCCCCAATTTTCTTTCTTGCTGTATGCGGGTAATTCAAGGTTAACTATTGGTATATCAAACCCCATACCTTTAGCAAGAGCTCCTGGCTGATCTTGTATTAGTTCTGCTGTGCAACTTTCTCCAACTAAAAGAGTTTTCGGTTTAAATCGTTCGACTGCCTCCTTTATATTTTTCTTGACCAATTCCGCTGTATCACCACCTAGGTCCCTAGCCTGAAATGTTGTATAGGTTACTGGAGGTCTTTCCCCCCTTCTTTCAATCATTGTAAAGAGAAGATCTGCATATGTATCTCCTTGAGGAGCATGAAGCACATAATGTATATCTTTCATTGATGTGGCAATCCTCATTGCGCCCACATGTGGAGGGCCTTCATATGTCCATAGAGTTAATTCCATAATTTTTAATGAGTTACTAAAGTTTTTGAGGTTAGTATTTGATTCCTTTTTAGGGGTTTTGAGAAAAGTCCTGCTAATTCTGCCGCTTGATCAATACCATGGATTGGACTAAATACCATTTCTATTGACCACTTAGTACTAATTCCTTCTGCTTCAAGTGGGTTAGCTAAGCCCATACCACAAACTACTAAGTCTGGGGAAGATTCTCTTACTCGATCTAATTGCTTCTCGACATGCTGGCCTTCAACAATCTTAGTACTATCAGGTAATAAATTAATCTCTTCTTTCATTAAATCTCTATTCAAGTATGGTGTCCCTACTTCTATCAGATCCATTTCGCATTCGTTATGCAAGAATCTCGCCAAGGAGATCTCAAGCTGTGATTCAGGTAGTAGAAATAATCTTTTTCCTTTAAGAATTTTTTTGTGAGATTCAAGAGCAAGTTGTGCTCTATTGATTAACGGAGAAATAACTTCATGAACTTTTAGGTCGCTAATTTTAAAAGCTTTAGCTGCGGCTAAAAGCCATTTAGTACTCCCTTCAATACCTAATGGAAATGGAGCAGAAATTATTTCACATCCGCGATGTTTAAGATCTCTTAAGGTGTCACTTAAATAAGGCTGAGTTAATAAAACTTTTGTATTCTTGCCGATTTTTGGTAGTTCCGTTGATTGTCGTGGTGGGAAACTTTCAACATTTGAAATTCCTATATTTCTAAAAATCTTTTTAAATCTATCTTCTACATTATTTGCAAGTGTACCAACCAATAATAATTTTTCCTCATCTGAAGATTCCATTAAAGGTACTAAAGCTTTTAAAGCTCCATCTTCTCCTTGAGTAAAGGTTGTTTCTATCCCACTTCCAGAATAATTAACAAACTTTACTTGACCTAAAAACCTTTTATTTAACTTTTCGGCAACAGTCGCAAGATCTAGTTTGATCACTTCACTTGGACAAGATCCAACTAGAAAAAGAGTTTTTATTTCAGGTCTTCTTGCAATAAGATCGTTTACCACTCGATCTAATTCTTCGTGAGCGTCAGCAAGACCAGCAAGATCTTTTTCTTCAAGAATAGCGGTCCCAAATCTGGGTTCAGCAAAAATCATGACTCCAGCGGCACTTTGAATTAAATGAGCGCAGGTCCTTGAACCTACTACCAGGAAAAATGCATCTGGCATCCTTCTGTGTAGCCATACTATTGAAGTAAGACCGCAGAAAACTTCTCTCGGCCCAGTTTCTTTATTAAATTCGACTTTACTCATTAATGATATCAAGAGCTTATATTTCAAGCTTGCATAAAGTTTTTGATTTAAGAAAGTAATTAATAAGTTCTCTTACAAAATGTACACATTTAAAAAACTTATATGAATGGTTAAAAACTTAAATGAGAATTATTAAATGAATTTTTTTTGGTGTTTTTAATTTCTGTAGAAGGAATTTCCTTGACTTATTTTTGATAGCTTCCATAAATTCCTTGCAATTTTTGTGGCTAATAATCCTGCTCTCTCCAGTTTCGATTTTCCTGGCTTTGCTCCAATTAAAGCAGTAACCTCTGAAGTTGTTAAAGGGGCTCCAGTATTTATTGCTAGTTGGGTTAACTCCAATCTATCTCTAAGATTTTTAAGATTCACCTTTTCTGATTTCCCCTCTTCTAACCAACTAAAGGATGAGTCTTTCTGATATAGTTTTTGCATTAAACTTAAGCTAACTAATCCAAGGGTTTGATCAGGACTTAATTCCTTTTTGTCCCCTGAATTATTTGGGTCTTTTTGTTGAGAAGTTCCCATAAAATTGAATACCTTTTACTTGAAGTTATCGTTTCGTTGAAACCATGCAAGTAAATTTAATACAAAAAAAGAACCATTATCCGTTATAGTCTCCTGAATGGAACCAACTTCTAGCTTTAACAGAGGAGAACGAAAAAAAGGCAGTTCTCTAGTAACAGGATCTGAGGTCCAATCTCAGGCCAGTGGAGCAAGCTGTTTTATTACAACTGATTCTGAAAAATCATTAGTATCTAGGCAAGCAAGTCAAGTTGAACAAATTGAGTTAAGAACATATGTTTTTTTGGATTCTCTCCAGCCTCAATTAGCGGCATATATGGGAACGGTTAGTAGGGGTTTTTTACCTATACCGGGAGATTCTTGTCTTTGGATGGAAGTATCACCTGGAATGGCTGTTCATAGAGTGACTGATATCGCCTTAAAAGCAAGTAATGTTCGTCTTGGTCAGATGATCGTTGAAAGAGCATTTGGTTCTTTGGCTCTTTATCATAAGGATCAGAGTACTGTTTTACATTCTGGAGATGTTGTTCTAGATGCTATTGGAAGTGAGGTTAGAAAGAGAACAAAACCTGCCACAAGTTGGACAGAAGTTATTCGTGCTATCACTCCTGACCATGCGGTTTTAATAAATAGACAAAATAGAAGTGGATCAATGATTCAATCTGGAATGAGTATGTTTATATTAGAGACGGAACCAGCCGGCTATGTTTTGAAAGCAGCGAATGAAGCTGAAAAAGCTTCCAATATAACTGTTGTCGATGTTAAGGCCGTTGGAGCATTTGGAAGGTTAACCCTTGCCGGGAAAGAAGGAGATGTAGAGGAAGCCGCAGCGGCGGCTATTAGAGCAATTGAAGAGATTTCAAATTTCTGAGAATTTTCATTTTAATCCAATTTCTTTTTTGAGAAAAGGCGACATAATTTTTGCGGCTTTCCCCCTACTCCCCAATTTACTTAGTTGTGACTGAGAAAGCTCTCCGTAAACACAGTTAGCTTCTTTAACCCAAAAAATAGATTCGAATTCCCCATTTGGATATTTGGGGTTCTTAAGAATTTCTCCCCAGCAAATTCCAGTTGTATCCTTAACTAAGTTTCCTAAAGGATCGCATAAAACCATACAACTTATAAATCTTGCACTTCTGTATGGGCTGTCACTAAGTTCACTAATTAATTTTTTAATTTTTTCATCATTTGTTTTGGCATATCGAGCAGAATATATCCCTGGCCGACCATCTAAATAATCCACCTCAAGACCTGAATCATCAGCTAATGTCCATGTTTTTGTCTCTAACGAAGCTGCTTTAGCCTTTAATAAGGCATTCTCAAAGTAATTAGATCCAGTTTCTTCTACATTTAAATATTCCGGTTGTTTTTCTACTCTTAAAGACAAAACATTTAACATTTCTGAAATTTCAGATACCTTTCTCTGATTCCCACTGGCAATAGTAAGTACTGGAATAGTCAAAATAGTTATTTAATATTTGAGAATATTATCTTACTTCAAAGTTTGATGTGATACGGAGACAGGAAAGGTTGAACATTCCACACCTGTGTAGACAGGGCCTGCCTCGTACGCGAATAACTTAATGTAAATTTTTAATTAACACAACAGTATGTTTTGATGCTCTAACTAATTTTCATAAGGATTAATATATCAATAATACCAAGGGTCATAAGTTTATCTTATGAATGATAGAAAAAAGATTAATAGAGTTTTTAGGTAAAAACACTTGACTTATAAGTACTTAATGGACCATTCTTGCAAACGAACATTCCACATTTAGTAATTTAGTAGGCAATGGCTACAGAAACAATGGGTATCGCTCTCGGCATGATCGAGACACGCGGACTTGTACCTGCAATCGAAGCAGCAGACGCAATGACCAAGGCAGCAGAAGTTCGCCTTATTGGTCGTGAATTCGTAGGTGGCGGTTATGTCACAGTATTAGTTAGAGGCGAAACAGGCGCAGTTAACGCAGCTGTTAGAGCTGGTGCTGATGCTTGTGAAAGAGTTGGTGACGGTTTAGTTGCAGCTCACATTATTGCTCGTCCTCATAGAGAAGTTGAACCTGCTCTTGGAAACGGTGAATTTCTTGGTCAAAAGGACTAATTAACTAAAGCAAGATTTATAAATTTTGCAAAATAATTATTTTCCCTACATAGACCTAAATTTATCCTTATGAGTAAGAAGTATGATGCAGGGGTAAAGGAGTACAGAGATACCTACTGGACTCCAGAATATGTACCCCTAGACACCGATTTACTAGCCTGTTTCAAATGTACAGGTCAAGAAGGTGTCCCAAGAGAAGAGGTTGCAGCGGCTGTTGCGGCTGAATCTTCAACAGGTACTTGGTCAACAGTTTGGTCCGAGTTACTTACAGACTTAGAATTTTATAAAGGACGTTGTTATAGAATCGAAGACGTTCCTGGAGATCCTGAAGCTTTTTATGCTTTTATCGCATATCCTTTAGATCTTTTCGAAGAAGGTTCAATTACAAACGTATTAACATCTCTTGTTGGAAACGTTTTTGGATTTAAAGCTCTAAGACACTTACGTCTAGAAGATATTAGATTCCCAATTGCTTTCATTAAAACTTGCGGTGGTCCACCAAACGGAATCGTAGTTGAAAGAGATCGTTTAAACAAATACGGAAGACCTCTTCTTGGTTGTACCATTAAACCTAAATTAGGTTTGTCTGGTAAAAACTATGGTCGAGTTGTATATGAATGTCTTAGAGGTGGTCTTGATTTAACTAAGGATGATGAGAATATTAACTCTCAACCATTCCAACGTTGGAGAGAGAGATTTGAGTTTGTTGCTGAGGCGGTTAAGCTTGCTCAGCAAGAGACTGGAGAAGTTAAAGGTCACTATCTAAACTGTACAGCTAACACTCCTGAAGAACTCTATGAAAGAGCTGAATTTGCAAAAGAGCTAGATATGCCAATCATCATGCATGATTATATAACTGGTGGTTTTACTGCAAATACTGGATTAGCTAACTGGTGTCGTAAAAATGGCATGCTTCTGCATATACACAGAGCTATGCATGCTGTTATTGATAGACATCCAAAGCATGGTATCCATTTCAGAGTTCTAGCAAAATGTTTGAGGCTCTCTGGAGGAGACCAATTACATACTGGAACTGTTGTTGGAAAACTTGAAGGTGATCGTCAAACAACTCTTGGTTACATTGACAACTTAAGAGAGTCATTTGTTCCTGAAGATAGATCAAGAGGTAACTTCTTTGATCAAGATTGGGGTTCAATGCCTGGAGTATTTGCAGTCGCATCAGGTGGTATTCATGTTTGGCATATGCCTGCACTTTTAGCGATTTTTGGAGATGATTCTTGTCTTCAGTTCGGTGGAGGAACACATGGTCATCCATGGGGTTCAGCCGCTGGAGCTGCAGCTAACAGAGTTGCTTTAGAAGCTTGTGTAAAAGCACGTAATGCTGGTCGCGAAATCGAAAAAGAGAGTAGAGACATTCTTATGGAAGCTGCTAAGCATAGTCCTGAATTAGCTATTGCTCTTGAAACTTGGAAGGAAATCAAGTTTGAGTTTGATACCGTCGATAAGCTTGACGTTCAAGGTTAAACCAGATTCAAAATTGAGGAGATTCTTTTTCTCCTCAAACTTCTATAAATCTCGTTATTTTTACGAGTAATTTCATTCACATTTAAATTTATTATGCCTTTCCAGAGCACAGTAGGCGACTATCAAACAGTTGCAACCCTGGAAACATTCGGTTTTTTACCACCGATGACCCAGGAAGAAATATATGATCAAATTGCATACATAATTGCCCAAGGCTGGAGTCCTGTTATTGAGCATGTTCATCCTAGTGGCAGTATGCAAACTTATTGGTCCTATTGGAAGCTCCCATTCTTTGGGGAAAAAGACCTTAATTTGGTTGTAAGTGAATTAGAGGCATGTCATAGAGCATACCCTGATCACCATGTAAGAATAATCGGATACGATGCTTACACTCAAAGCCAAGGAACAGCTTTTGTAGTTTTCCAAGGACGTTAAATCTACTTTATGTAGTAAATATCTTTCTCCAATATTTTTTGGAGAAAGTTTTTTTAAAAGAGTTTTTTAAAGAGTTTCAAATTTGAAGATTATGTCAAAAAAATCCAGTAGAGAGATTGCACTAGAAAGAAGAAAGGCGATGAGTGATAGCGGTAAAAAAGCTGCTGCCTATTCTTCAACTACTAAAGATAGAGTTAGATCTTCTCAAGATATACAAATTTCTGGGACTCAGTCTTCTCCTAGTAAGCAAAATATTTCTAAGCCAGCCACAAAACATATTCCAAAAACTCAGGTAAGTAGAAAGTCTTCTTCAACAACTTTATCTAGTAAAGAGTTAGTAATAGAGAGAAGAAAGGCAATGTCTACCCATGGGAAATCTGCTATAAGTTCATCCGACAGAACTCGCACGGATGTTAAAAAAGAAATTCCTGTAAATACAGTTAAATCAACCATAAATAAAAATCAAGAAGTTCAAAATTCACATAATACAGAAATTAAAACATCAAAACCAAATGTCAAAAGAAGAATTAAACAGAAGAGAAAGCCTATTACTAATACAAGTAGAGATATTGTTTTAGCGAGAAGAGAAGCTCAATCTAAGCATGGTAAATCAGCATCTAAACAAAATACTAGTGCCGCTTCTTTAGCTAGAAGGGGAGATCCAGATTTAAGTAGTAGAGAAATTTCTCAGAGAGTAAGAGAGCTAAGAAGTAAAACTGGTGCAACAGGTAAAAAAGGAAATGGTAAATGTAGACCATGTGGTCCAAATAAAAATGGAGCCAAACAAAATATTGCTGATGCTAGCTGGAAAGTTGGCACAAGTGAAACTGATTCAGGTCAAATAGTTACTGGAACTCAAGCTAATAGATCTGTAAAAACAACAGGTAACGAAGCAAGTACATGCAGAACAGTTACTGGTACACAATATATGGGAGCAGAAGTAGCTGATCAATTTTGTCAAGATAGACCAAGTTATAAACAACCACTTAGATCTACTGTTACGGCAACAACATCAGGTAATAAAGTAACTGGGAACGAAGTTGGTAGATCTGAGAGGGTCACAGGAGATGAGCCAGGAACTTGTAAAAACCTTACAGGTACTGAATATATATCTGCTAATCAATCACAGAAGTATTGTGGTGATATTCCAAAAAATCCTTCAAAGGTTAAACACAGTACTACAACCGACGGTTTAAAAGTATCTGGATCTCTCCCTGGTAGATCAACCCTAGTTACTGGAGATGAATCAGGTTCTGGGCATCAGTTAACAGGAGATCAATATCTTGGCTCTGAGCCAAATCCACAAGGCAAAGCATTTGAAAAAGTAGGGAGTTACAACACTCTTAATGGGAATAATGTTACTGGTACAGGTGTAGGCAGATCAGATCATATGACAGGTAATGAACATGGAAGTTGTAAAAATATAACTGGTGATGAGTATATAGGATCTCAACAATATGAGAAGTTTTGTGGATCAAAACCAAAGCCTGAAGCTAGAAAAGTAGGTTTAAGCCTTTCATCAAAGTCTAATTTGATAAGTGGGACTATGACAGGAAGATCAAAAATCGTAACTGGAGATGAACCAGGTTCATGCAAAGTTTTAACAGGAACACCATACGCTGGGTTAGATCAGATTAATGAAAATTGTAGTACTGAGATTTCTGAAGATATGAAATCTAGAGCAAAAGTTAATTCTGGAAATAATTCAAATGCAAGACTTACAGGACAGCAACCAGGTATTGGTGGAGTAATGACAGGTGCTAGGAAAGGTGCTTGTAAGAATCTAACAGGGACTCCTTATGTTGGTGGAGATCAGCTCTCAAAAACTTGTGATAATCTCTTACATGATACTGCCTATGCGAATCCGGAAAAGTCAGCGGGTAATTCTTGGAACGAATTCTCTGTTCAATCACCATCAAGAGACAAATATTCTGAAAAAAATACTCAAGGTGTTACCGGTAATGAATATGAAAATGGTTCAAAGGTAACAGGACCTTTTGATATGGCAGTTGATAAGGTCACTGGTACTGAAAAATTTAGATTTGAACCGAATAAAAATATTACGTATAAACAAAAAATGGAAATTGAAGAGGCAGATCGTGCTGCAAATACACCTGAAAAAAGAGTTGCATCTAGGATTACTGGTGAAGGACAATCAGTGGGAAACGTAACTGGTGATGATTGGGATCGTGGTGATAAGGTAACAGGTACAGAGGGAGCTTCTTCAAGAAAGAGAAATCCATCAAGAGCAGGATTTAATAGCGCAATGCCTCCTTTAGAGGTTAAAAGAAATGAGGATGTAGAACAACCAGATTTCTTGATAACTGGATCTAGTGGGAATACTCGTGAAGGACAACTTGTTACCTTTTCAGGTGGTGCAAGAGGTTAAGTAAATAATGCCTTTAAGAGGACTGGCTAAAGCCAAGAACTTCACATTGGGGCCAACAGCTCCAATGAAAACTTTTACGGAAAATATCCATATACAAACTAGAGAATCAAATAATTTTCAAGATTTTGGAAAGTCTCACAAATTAACTAATAATATTCAAAATGAAAATCTATTTAAGTATGAAAGCAAAATAAAAAGTGATTTTGACGAAATTGTTCCAACACTTAAGGAAATTGCCCGAATACAACATCATGAAGATTTTATAAATAAGGCTCAGACAATATCTAGAAAAAATCTTGGAATAGATTTACCTCTTCATGTATTAGATAAATCCTGGGTTAAACCTCTTGATATGAGAGCTTTATATGCATGGTGCGCTTTCAAACAGCATGAGAAACTTAGCGATAATTTTTTTAACAATGATCCACTTGAAGGTGCCGCTGGAAGTAGAAGTGCGCAAGACTTTGAAAAATTTCTTTTAGATTGTGGAATACATTTACTTGATATAACTCCTTGTTCAGATGGGCGATTGGCTCATTCAGTCGCATATGTTATGAGAATACCTTTTAGTTCAGTAAGAAGAAGATCCCACGCTGGCGCACTTTTTGACATTGAAAATACAGTAAATAGATGGGTGAAAACTGAACATAAAAGATATAGAGAGAATATCCCTAATGAAGCTCATAAAGATACTAGATACTTAAAAGTTGTAACTTATCATTTTAGTTCTGTAGATCCTTTGCATCAGGGATGTGCAGCTCATGGTAGTAATGACAAGTTAGCTGCAGAAGAAGGTAGAAATAAACTCTATGCTTTTAAAGAGGCTGTAGAGAATAGCTTTTGCTGCGGAGCCTCTGTGGATTTAATGTTAATTGGACTTGATACAGACACTGATTCACTAAAAATACATTTGACAACTAGTGATGGCAATATAGATTTAGAAAAAACTATTTCTACTTTAGAAATTTATAACTCAACAATAAACTTTTCTAAAGATGATGGTGAGAGAGAAATATGTCAGATAATTTCTCAGCAATCTTCAAAGGATAAACTCCAAGGAATAGAAAAGTTTATATATAAATTAGTTATTAATAATATTTCTCAAATTGATTATGTGAAAAATTTTCATAATGGCTCTTATAATGATATAGGTCATGCCGAGAGATTTATTGGTGTTGGTATAGGTTTCAAAGAAGTTCATCTCAGGAATTTAACTTATTTTTCTCATTTAGATACTGTCGAAGAAGGGGCGCCAGATTTAGATGTAGGAGTGAAGATTTTTACTGGATTAAATGTTTCAAAAGATTTACCTATTCCAGTAGTTATAAGATTTGATTACTCTGGCAAAGTACCTGGTGCAAAAGAGAGAGCAATAAAAGATTGTGAAAGAGTTAATAATGCGATATCAATTAGATATAAAAATTTAGTTGATCAAGGTTTGTTACATACTTGCTCTACTATTAGAGATAGGGACAACATTCATTCCGCCCAAATTATTGGAATGTCTTTAGATAAAAAAACAGAGGAGGCTCACTAGTTATGTTGATTTGCAAGGTTGTTAAACCACTTGTATCTACCAATAGGATTCCTGGTTTTGAACATAAACATCTACAGGTTGTCTTGGATGGTTCTTCAAGTAAGGTTGCTGTAGATGCTGTTGGGTGTAAGCCAGGAGATTGGGTTATTTGTGTTGGAAGTTCTGCCGCTAGAGAAGCTGCGGGAAGCAAATCTTATCCAAGCGATTTAACGATTGTTGGAATAATAGATCATTGGGATCCTAATAACTCAAAAAACTAGGAGGGTAGAAATTATGGAAATAATGAAAGTATTAGGAAGAATGGTATGTACTCAAAGAGTCGCTGGCTTAGGTCATATGAATTTACGAATTTTGGAAAATAATAAGGGAAAGAAATTAGTGGCTGTTGATCCTGTTGGTGCTAGAGAAGGTAATTGGGTTTTTACCGCTAGTGGCTCTGCTGCGAGATTTGCTTGTCCTAATCCAGAAGTTCAAACCGATTTAACTATTGGGGGTATAATTGATTATTGGGAGAATGATTAAATACTTCAACTAAAAATCTTATTGAGAAACTTTGTTGACTGTATAGTGTACTTAATCCTGAATAAAAAATTTAATGTGGAACAAAAGAGAATCACCTTTAAGGATTGAAAAAAGATTTGAATTTGAGGAATACTCAAAAATAAGTAAATTCATGGGGAAAATTGAGAAATTATGTAAAGAAAAGGATCTCTATCCAAATATCAGTTTTGGTAAGAATTTTGTTAGTCTTTCAATTTTTTTAAATAACCAAAATACATCTGATAAGGAAAAAGACTTTTCAAAGGATATAGATAAATTTTATTTAGAAGATTAATCCCTTTTAAAAATTATTGGGCTTGGCAATATCTCTTTTGATTAAAGCCATTAAATAGGTTGGCGCTTTATATCTTCCTGGTAGACATCTATTTAAAGTTTCAAGATGGCCCCAACATACTGTCTTTTGTATGTCTTTAACTGAACTGCCTTTTAAAATTAATAGTCTAAGAGCTTTACAAAATAAAGGATAGCCTGCTTCTAATTCATCTATATTAAGCTTTGCTGCTGACATAGACCAAATAGGAATTACCAATTAATAATCTATACAAATAAGGTGCACAATTGGATCATATTTCAAATTTCTAAATAATTAGAAATTAATCTATAAATGCAACGCAATCTATTTCAACTAAGACTCCTTTGGGTAGAGATGAAACTTCCACACAGGCCCTTGCTGGAGGATTTTCTACATTGAAAAATTCACTATATATCTTATTGACAATTTGAAAATTATTTAGGTCTGTTAAGTAAATAGTTGTTTTCACTACATCGTCAATCTTTGCTCCGCCAGCTTTAAGAACAGCTGAGAGATTTTTTAAAACTTGAATAGTCTCCTTCTCTATATCACCCAAACATGTAATTTCATTTAAAGCTGGGTCTATAGCAATTTGGCCAGAACAATAAATAAAATTACCAGCTTTTATTGCTTGATTATAAGGTCCGACTGGATCTGGAGCATTAGATGTTTGGATTACTTTCTTTGTGGACATTTGTTTAAGATGATATCTATCTATTTAAACCCATAAATCTTTATTTGCTCTTAAAAAAGTAAATTCTTCTAAATTTTTTGCTCTTAAAAAAAGGTTGATTTTCATTTCTTCATCTAATAAAAATGGAATTGTCAATTCATTAAGAGAAAGTTTTTTTTCAACTTGCAAAAGTTTATTTTTTATATCTTTATCTTTAGGCTTGAGATTCAATGCCCACAATAGATTTGACTTGGTATATTCATGAGCACAATATATTAGCGTATTGCTTGGTAATGACTTTATTCTTGTTAGAGAGTAGTACATTTGTTGAAAAGTCCCTTCAAAAATTCTTCCACAGCCACCTGAAAATAATGTGTCACCAATAAAAAGAATAGGATTGTCACCATTCAAAAAGAAGGCGATATGTGTGCTTGTATGCCCTAATACTTCAATTATTTTTACTTCTTCTCCTAAAATATTTAAAATTTCGCCATCCTGTACTGATATATTTTGAAAAGGTATTCTTTTTTTTTCCTTGGAAGAAGCAATTACCTTAACATTTGGCCATCTTTCAATAAGATTTTTAGTCCCTCCAATATGATCTGAATGATGATGAGTTTGTAAAATAGCTTTCAATTGAAAATTGTTTTCATCTATATATCTAATTACTGGTTCGTGTACAGATGGATCTATAACCACTACTGATTTATCTTTTTCCCATAACCAAATGACATTATCACTTAAAACTCTCAGCCCTATTATATTATGAGCTTTATTAAATTCCATTGTTAACTTAGAATAAAGAATCTTTGGAAGAAATTGATCTATGTTTACTATAGCTTTACCAAAAGGAGCTCTGCTAGAAGATTCAATTTCAATTTTTAGAAGAGCGGGGTTAGATTTCTCTAATGCTTTGGAGGAAAATAATAGATCACTAACCTTTGAATCAAATTGCAAACGAGCTAAAGCTTTATTGGTGAGAAATGGAGATGTTCCTGTTTATGTAAGTTATGGGCAGGCTGATTTAGGTATCGTTGGATATGACGTTTTACAAGAATCTGACTTAAAAGTCGCAAAATTACTTGATTTGAGATTTGGCGGTTGTCATATGTCATTGGCGGTTAAAAACAATAGCAATTATTTAAAACCAACTGATCTGCCTGCGAATTGTAAAGTGGCAAGTAAATTCACAAAAACAGCAAGATCTTATTTTGATGAATTAAATATACCTGTAGAAATAGTTCATTTGACAGGATCAGTAGAGCTTGGCCCTATTACAGGTATGGCAGAGGCAATAGTTGATTTGGTGGCAACCGGAAAGACTCTTAAAGAGAATGGTTTAATTAAAATAGATGATCTTTTCTACTCGACTGCAAGACTAATTGGAAATCCTTTATCTATGAGGTTGGATGATAATCATCTCAGAGATACGATTTTATCTATAGAATCGACTAATTCTTTATAGAAGATTATTTAAATGTTTTTTAATGATTTTAGAAGGATTAGAAAGTTAGGTAAATATTTAACTAAAGATAAAAAGACAATCTATTTGATTTTAATAGTTTTGTTACCTGTATCTTTCTCTGGAGCTATTCAACCACTATTAGTAGGTCAAGCAATTACTATTCTTAAAAACGAAAGTACAGATGTCTGGCTAAGTAAAACTTTCTTTGGGCAGTCAATAAATGCCATAATCTTAACTCTTTTAATAACTGTTTTATTTAGGTTGGTTTTGCAAGGATACCAAACTTACAATATCCAAGCGGTGGGGCAAAGATTAACTGCAAGAATAAGAAGAGAACTTTTTGAACATTCAATATCTTTGTCTCTGAAGTATCACGATAAAATGCCTGTTGGTAAATTATTAACGAGATTAACTAATGATGTTGATGCTTTGGCCGAGGTTTTTGGTAGTGGAGCAGTTGGAGTTATTGCTGACTTTGTTAGTCTGATAGTGATTTCATTGACAATGCTTTCAATTGACAGAGGACTTGCCATTTTATTGCTCTTGACTCAAATCCCTGTCTCATATTTCATTATTTGGCTTCAAAAACGTTATAGAAGAGCAAATTATCAAGTAAGAGAGGAGTTATCTCAACTAAACTCTGATTTTCAAGAGAATCTTCAAGGTTTAGAAGTCGTTCAGATGTTCAGAAGAGAAGCTTTTAATAGCAAGAAATTTTCTAATACTGGAGTCGCTTATAAGAAAGCCGTAAATGGAACAATATTTTATGACAGCAGTATCTCCGCCTTTATAGAGTGGATTTCGCTTGCCGCAGTTTCATTAGTTTTAGCAGTAGGTGGTTATCTTGTTACCTCTGGAAATATTGGGTTAGGAACATTAACAACCTTTATTTTATATTCCCAAAGACTTTTTGAACCTTTAAGACAGCTTGCAGAAAGATTTACTCAGATTCAAGGAGGTCTTACAGCCGTTGAGAGAATAAATGAATTATTGGATGAAGAAATTCAGATTAAAGACTCTCCTTCAGCAAAGCATTTTTCAGAGGATACCATAAATACAAAGAATAAATTTAAGGGTAAAATTGAATTCAGAAAAGTTAATTTCTTCTACAATGACAAAGAACAGATCCTAAAGGATTTATCTTTCTTGATCAATCCAGGAGAACATGTAGCTTTCGTAGGACCAACTGGCTCAGGTAAAACAACCATAATTAGATTGTTATGTAGATTATATGAACCTCAATCAGGCCAAATTTTAATTGATGATATAAATATAAAAGATATTCCTATCGCCACACTTAGAAATATGTTGGGAGTGGTTTTACAAGATACGTTTATCTTCAGTGGAAATGTTGCTGATAATTTGAAATTAAGTGCGAATATAGACAATCTTGAATTAGAAAATCTTTGTAAAGAATTAGGATTAAATAATTTGTTAAAAAAATTACCAGAAGGTTTGAATACTTTTCTTAGAGAAAGAGGGGGGAATCTCTCTTCTGGAGAAAGACAACTTCTTTCGGTAGCTCGAGTAGCGATTAGAAATCCTGTTATTTTGATAATGGATGAAGCTACAGCGTTTATGGATCCTTCTACAGAAGCTACTTTGCAGAAAGATCTTGAAAGAATCCTTACAAAAAGAACAGCATTGGTAATAGCGCACAGACTTGCAACTATTGAAAGTTCTGATAAGATTTTAGTCTTAAAAGGGGGATCATTAGTTGAAGAGGGAACACATAATGAATTGAGAATGAAAAAGGGTTTGTATTTTCAGCTATCTGAGCTTCAACAAAAAGGATTTGCGAATTTTTAATGATTTTTAGAAACCAAGGGTCATCAATAAAAATATCTAACAGTATACCGACAGATGTACTTATAAATATCTATGGTTTAGATTCTTATGAATTCACTCAAAAAAATAAAAAAGAAATTTTCGTATGTAGTAAAAGTAAAGAGTTAGATCTAATAGAGCTGGATCAACTTTTGCAAACTGTTGGTTGGAGCAGACGACCAATAAGAAGAGTAAAAAGAGCATTGGATTTTAGTGTTTTGGTGGTTGGTTTATGGCGCCATGACGATAAATTTCCTAGGCTAGTGGGTTTTGCGAGATGCACTGGCGATGGAATTCTAGAAGCAACAGTGTGGGATGTAGCTGTTAATCCTGTTTATCAAGGACTTGGATTAGGGAAGGCGTTAATGAAATATATCCTGAAAGAATTAAAAAAGTTTGGCATTACAAAAGTTACTCTTTTTGCTGATGCGGAAGTGGTTTCATTTTACAAGAAACAAGGTTGGATATTAGAACCAAGAGGCTCTAAGTGCGCGTTTTGGTATGCAAACTAATTATTTTTTATAGTAGTCAGAATATATAGATTTCGTCGATTCGCCTTTTAACCATCTTCTTCTGAAGTTCCAGTTCTTGAGTGCTTGGAGAAAAATGTTAGTTCTTTCCCATTTCCTTGAACTTGTAAAAATAGGTAAGTTTAATTGCTTTAAATCTTTCTTATTCTTTAATCTCCTTAGGAAATCTACGTCCTCCATTAAAGGAATCTTTCTAAAACCATTATTCTTAAGATAAATAGATCTATGAATTATTAAACCTTGGTCTCCATATGGTTGTTTAAAATATTTGCTTCTAAAATTAACAAGAATCTCGAGGACTCTGTAAATTATCTTTTTGTCATTGATTTTAAATTTAAAATAGTAAATGTAATTATTATCTTCCTTTAAAACTGATTTTATTTTTGCAAACCAATCATGAGTTAATCTAGTGTCAGCATGTAAAAATATGAGCCAGTCTCCTTTTGAATTTTTAGCACCTATGTCTAGTTGCAAACCTCGATTTCTTTCTTTAGATTTATATACTTTAGCCCCATAAATATTGGCTATATCAATAGTTTTGTCTTCACTGCCACAGTCAATAATAGAAATTTCTCCTTCTTTCTTAATGATCGATAAGTCTGAAAGCAATAATGGTAAATTATTAGCTTCATTGATAGTTGGAATGATAATTGAAATTTTAGACAAGTTGATTACTTTCTATTTTCAATATCAATTATTGTATCTATATCTATTTTTTTGTCTAAAAACTTAAGTTGCAATTTTATAGATGCAAAATTATTAATTGTATTTTGAAGAACATTTTCTTTACTCCATCCAATATTGATAAAAGGTAAATTTAGATGATTAGAAATTATTTTTTCTGATAAACCAATTAGCCAATAACCTCCATCATTAGATGGCCCTAAAATAAGGTCATTCTGTTTTAGCTCTCTTAGAGTATTCAATAAATCTAGATGGCATAAATCTGGTAGGTCAGTTCCAATAAAAATAATATTTTTTATCTTATTTTGAGTACAAAATTTTTTGTTGGTAATTATTTGTCTCTTCATTCTTTCTCCCAAACAGCCTTTCCCTTGTAAATTAAACTTATTAATTCCTAATTCTTTAGACCATCTTCTACAATTTTTTTTCCCTAAACCAGATATAGCTATAGAAACATCAATTAGTTTAGATTCTTGGAGAGATTTGATGACGGAAATAGTATGGTTGGTCATCACACGTTGTATTTTTGCAGAATTGCTTTTACCTATATCTCCCGATAATCTTGTTTTGCATCTTCCAAAACCATGCCATTTTGTCATGATAATAAGTAATGCTTTATCCAATTATTTAAAGAGATTTATACTAAATTATATTCCTATAAAAAAATATAAAATTTATTCTTATAAATTTAGATCATGCTTTGTTAATAAATTT